>NZ_JBHXFJ010000021.1:56297-96665 GCF_042722465.1 Streptomyces sp. NPDC127098 | reverse complement strand
CCCCGGCCCGGGGCGGCTTTACCTCGGGGGTGCGCCGGCGGGGGGCCCCCACCCGCCCGGGCCCCCCCCCCGGGGGGGGGGGGGGGCCCGGCCCCCCCCCCGCCCCCCCGCGCCCCTCGGTGTCTCAGCGGTCAGCCGTACCGCCTCAGCAGGTCGAGCGCCTCGGCCAGCGCCTGCCGGGCGGCCGGGTCGTCCTCCCCGGCGTCCGTGACGGCCCGGGCCAGGTCGTAGCCGCAGACGGCCACCTGGTCGCCCACGGCGTAGATGCCGACCTCGGGGAGCCGGCGCGGGGCGCCGTAGGGCACCTCGAGGCGCTGCGCGCGGCTGGTGAGCTCGCTCGCGAGGGTCAGCCCCTCGGCCGCGGCGCCGCGCCGCAGCCGGCTCTCGGGGAGGGTGCGGAGCCGGTCGGCGGCGGCGTCGACCGCCTCGTAGAGCTCGTGGAGATCCTGTGGTGTCACTCGGGCGCGGTTCCTCAGTCGGTGCGGTGGGTGGAGGCGACCACCCGGTCCGCCAGCAGGTAGACGCTCTCCGCGCCGCAGGAGAAGGTCAGCGCGTAGGCGCCGGAGAATCCCGAGCCGCCCATCAGTACCGGTTCCTCGCCGGCCCGCACCGCCTCGGCCAGCCGCTCGGCGGCCTCCTGGTGGCTCGGGGTGAGGCAGAGCGTGGTGCCGTCCGCGAAGAGCAGCACGTCGAGCGTGCCCATCGGGCCGTGCCGGACGTCGGCCAGCGGGATGCCGGACTCGGCGAGCCGGGTCAGCCGGTCGGCGGTGTGCCGCTGCTCGTCCCGGGGGGAGCGGTCGCCGCCGCGCTCCAGCGGCTCGCCGGTGAGCGTGAAGCCGGGGTGCGAGGGGTGCCGGCGCCGCGCGGCGGCCAGCTCGGCCGACTCGCCGCCCTCCGTCCCGTCCGCCGGGTCGAGGGGCTGCTCCTCGCTCTCCGCCGGCTCGTCGTCGGACTGCCGGGGGATGAGCGACGCGCCCTCGCGGGCGGCGCGCGGCGCGCCGGGGAGGTAGCCGGAGTCGCTGAGCAGATAGCGCTCGAGGAGGGCGTCGAGCAGCTCCTCGTCGGCCTCCGCGACCTCGTAGCCGAGGCCGCGGCCGGCGAGCAGCCCGCCGGGGCCCTCGTTGTCCCTGGCGTCCTGTTCGGCCCAGTAGGCGCGGGCCTCGGCCAGCTCGCGCTCCCGCTCGTCGGCGAGCGCGGCGGCGACGGCCGTGCGGATCTCCTCGGGCGGCGGCACGGGCCTGGCGGCCGGCAGCCCGCGGGCCGCGAGCAGCTCCGCCCGCAGCGCGGCGAGCTCACGGCGCGTGGCGCGCGCGGTGCGCAGCGTCAGGGCGCCCAGGGCGACGGAGGCGACGCAGGTGCCTGCGACCACCAGCAGGATCACGGATATGGCGCTCACGGACTCGCTCCCAGAAGACTCTTGGTCCTGACTTCTTATCTCAGGTTTCCGGGTCGCGGCCACGTGGTGCAGTGCAAAACGTCACGAATTGGACAGGTCTTTGGTCCGAAACGCGCCTCTCGCCACCCCACTGACCTGCCCCTTCTCGCGGGGAGCCGGCGTGGATCACATCCCGGGTCCGCTTCGGTCTCGCACCTATAAAGAGCCGGGGCGCGCGGGCCGGCGGGCGCGCCACCGGCGTTCAGCTCAGGCGCTCGATCACCATGGCCATCCCCTGGCCGCCGCCCACGCACATGGTCTCCAGGCCGAGCCTCTTGTCGTGCCAGCGCAGCGAGTTGATGAGGGTGCCGGTGATGCGGGCGCCGGTCATGCCGAAGGGGTGGCCGACGGCGATCGCCCCGCCGTTGACGTTGAGTCGGTCGAGGTCGATGCCGAGCTCCCGGTAGGAGGGGATGACCTGGGCGGCGAACGCCTCGTTGATCTCGACCAGATCGATGTCGTCGATCGTCAGGTCGGCCAGCGCCAGGGCGCGTCGGCTGGCCTCCACCGGGCCGAGCCCCATGATCTCCGGCGAGAGCGCCGAGACGCCGGTGGAGACGATCCTGGCCAGCGGCGTGACGCCGAGCTCGCGCGCCTTGCGGTCCGACATGATGACCAGCGCCGCGGCGCCGTCGTTGAGCGGACAGCAGTTGCCCGCGGTGACCAGGCCGTCCGGCCGGAACGCCGGCTTGAGGCCCGCCACGCCCTCCATCGTGACGCCGGGCCGCGGGCCGTCGTCGGCCGCGACCAGCGTGCCGTCGGGGGTGGTCACGGGGGTGATCTCGCGCTGCCAGAAGCCGTCCGCGAGGGCCTTCTCGGCCAGGTTCTGCGAGCGCACCCCGAACTCGTCCATCTCCTGCCTGGTCACGCCCTTGAGCCGGGCCAGGTTCTCGGCCGTCTGGCCCATGGCGATGTAGACGTCGGGCAGCAGCCCGTCCTCGCGCGGGTCGTGCCAGCCCTCGCCGCCCCGCTCCGCCCGGCGCGCGCTGCGGGTCTCGGCGTCGGCGAACAGCGGGTTGCGGGTGTCGGGCAGGCCGTCGGACGAGCCCTTGACGGTGCGGGAGACCATCTCCACGCCGGCCGAGACGAAGACCTCGCCCTCGCCCGCCCTGATGGCGTGGAAGGCCATCCTGGTGGTCTGCAGCGAGGAGGCGCAGTACCGGGTGACCGTGCAGGCGGGCAGCCGGTCGAGGCCGAGCTGGACGGTCACCACCCGGCCGAGGTTGTGGCCCTGCTCGCCGCCCGGCATGCCGCAGCCGAGCAGCAGGTCGTCGATGTCGGCGGCGTCGAGCTCCGGCACCTGGTCGAGCGCGGTCCTGACGATGGTGGCGGTCAGGTCGTCGGGGCGCAGCTCCTTGAGCGAGCCCTTGAAGGCCCGGCCGATGGGCGAGCGGGCGGCGGCGACGATGACGGCTTCCGGCATGGTTCCTCCCGGCGGCGGGCGAGCGGGCGCGGACGGGCGCCCCACGCTCGAAGTTACCGACAGGTAGACCATGCTGTCATCCCCACGCCGGCCGCCGGCCCGGCCGGTAGGCCGGCCGGGGCGCGGGATTCGGCTCCCCGCCGGTTACGCGCTGCCGGTCGTGGCCGCGTCGACGGGGTCGCGAGGGTCCGGCCCAGGTCCTTCGGACCGGTCCGCCGGCAGGTCGATCTGGCGCCGCCGCCTCCGCTTGACCAGCGCCCACGGGATGCGCCGCCCGCCGCTGACCGCGGCGCTCACCTCGGTGCCCTCCTCGGCGGCCGCGCTGGCCGCCGCGTCCGCCACCGGCAGCAGCCGCTCCCGGCGGGCCGCCTCGGCCGGTTCCTCGGCCGGCCAGACGCCGAGCGCGTCGCAGAGCGTCGGGAGGATCGCCATCGCCGCCGCCGCGTACCCCTGCGCCGACGGGTGGTAGCGGTCGGGCCCGAAGAGCTCCCGTGGATGCGCCGCGAACTCGGGACCGAGCAGCGCGCCGAGCGAGACCGTGCGCCCCCCGAGCTCCACCACCGCGATGGTCTGCGCCGCGGCCAGCTGGTGGCACAGGCGCCTGGCCACCCAGCGCAGCGGCTGCGCCACCGGCTCGACCGAGCCCAGGTCCGGGCAGGTGCCGACGATCACCTGGCAGCCGGCGGTGCGCAGCCTGGCCACCGCCTCCGACAGGTACTTCACCGAACGCGCCGGCGTCACCCGCCCGGTGATGTCGTTGGCCCCGATCATGATCACGCAGACGTCCGGCACCGGCGCCCGCCCCGGCTCGGTCAACAGCAGCGACACCTGGCGCTCCAGGTCGGAGGACCTGGCCCCGGTCAGCGCCACGTTGTGCAGCTCCACCGCCCGCTCGGAGACGGCCGCGAGCCCCGAGGCGAGCAGCGCCCCCGGCGTCTGCCCGGCGCGGTGCACCCCGTAGCCGGCGGCCGTCGAGTCGCCCAGCATGGCGAGACGCCAGGGCACCCCCGGCGAGTCGGCGAACGCCAGTCCGTACAGGCCGTCGGAGACCGGCGGTTCGTCCTCCCAGCCGGCGCCGAGCCGGCGCCGCGCGTACTGCACCTCCGTCAGCAGCAGCCCCGCCGCGGCGCCGCCCAGCACACTGATGCCACCGCCGCCGTAGGCGGCCGCGGTCGCGATCCTGCGTGCCACTCTCGCCCGTGACATGGCCGCCTCCCGGATCCGTGCCTCACGTCTCTCCACACTTGTGGTGCCCAGCGCGGCGGGCCGCGCAACGCAATAGGGTGATGTCCGGTGAGCGGACATCAGCCGCCGCCGAACCGGCCCGATATGCGGAGACCCAGGTGCAGTATCACGAGTCGATGATCGACCTTGTCGGCAACACCCCGTTGGTGAAGCTCAGCCGAGTGACCGCCGGCATCAGGGCCACCGTCCTGGCCAAGGTCGAGTACTTCAACCCCGGCGGCTCGGTCAAGGACCGCATCGCGCTGCGGATGATCGAGGCCGCCGAGGACTCGGGCGCCCTGCGGCCCGGCGGCGTGATCGTCGAGCCCACCTCGGGAAACACCGGCGTCGGGCTCGCCATCGTCGCCCAACGCAAGGGCTACCGCTGCGTCTTCGTCTGCCCCGACAAGGTCTCCACCGACAAGATCAACGTGCTGCGCGCCTACGGCGCCGAGGTCGTCGTCTGCCCGACCGCCGTCGACCCCGAGCACCCCGACTCGTACTACAACGTCTCCGACCGGCTGGTGCGCGAGACGCCCGGCGCCTGGAAGCCCGACCAGTACAGCAACCCGGACAACCCGCGCTCCCACTACGAGACGACCGGGCCCGAGCTGTGGAAGCAGACCGAGGGCCGGATCACCCACTTCGTCGCCGGCGTCGGCACCGGCGGCACCATCACCGGCACCGGCCGCTACCTCAAGGACGTCAGCGGCGGCCGGGTCAGGATCATCGGCGCCGACCCCGAGGGCTCGGTCTACTCGGGCGGTTCCGGCCGCCCCTACCTGGTCGAGGGCGTCGGCGAGGACTTCTGGCCGTCCGCCTACGACCCCGAGGTGGCCGACGAGATCATCGCCGTCTCCGACAAGGACTCCTTCCAGATGACCAGGCGGCTCGCCCGCGAGGAGGGCCTGCTGGTCGGCGGCTCCTGCGGGATGGCCGTCGTCGCGGCGTTGGAGGCGGCCAGGAAGCTCGGCCCCGACGACGTCGTCGTGGTGCTGCTGCCGGACGGCGGGCGCGGCTACCTCAGCAAGATCTTCAACGACGAGTGGATGGCCGACTACGGCTTCCTGGAGGGCGGCGAGCCCGCGCTGCGCGTCGGGGACGTGCTGCGCGGCAAGGAGGGCGACATGCCGTCGCTGGTCCACATGCACCCGGACGAGACGGTCGGTCAGGCCATCGAGGTGCTGCGCGAGTACGGCGTCTCGCAGATGCCGGTGGTCAAGCCGGGCGCCGGGCACCCGGACGTGATGGCCGCCGAGATCGTCGGCTCGGTCGTCGAACGGGAGCTCCTCGACGCGCTGTTCGCGCGGCGGGCGGCGCTCGGCGACCCGCTGGAGAAGCACCTGAGCCCGCCGCTGCCACACGTCGGCTCCGGCGAACCGGTGTCCGACCTGATGAGCGTGTTGCGGGAGGCCGACGCCGCGGTGGTGCTGGTCGAGGGCAAGCCGACGGGCGTGGTCAGCCGGCAGGACCTGCTCACCTTCCTGGCCGCCGAGCGCTGAGTTCGGTCGGGGGTTCGGTCGGGGGTTCGGTCGGACGAGCGGCCGGCTTTCGCCGGGTCAACCAACAGAACCCGAAGTGTCACGGCCGGGCAACGCGTCGTTAACACCCGTCCGGCAGAGTTCTGGGTGTCGGCACCAAGGACCTCCGGAGCGGCTCCCGGACCTCCCTGGTCGCCCGGACACGCGGCCCCGACCCGGCCCGTGTCCCCGCGGGGACCGCCGTCGTCCCGCCCCTGGTGGCTACACCGGGGTGCGGCGGTCCCCGCCAACCACACCTCTCAGGCCCAGTCCTCGTCGCGCTCGCGCTTCCCGCCGCCCTCGCGGCGCAGCGCGCCGTGCGCCACGTAGCAGGCGTTGACGCCGACGATGCCGCCCCAGCACAGCATCAGCCCGGAGACGCCGGCCTGGGCGGCCGCGATCGCCGACAGCGGGATCGCCAGCACCAACGAGAGCGCGGCCAGCCCGAACGCCACGCCGGGCCCCGAGGTCTCCACCCGCGGCGCCGCCGGCCGCCCGCCCCGCGCGATCACCATCTGCTGCTCGGCCAGCTGCCGCCGCACCCGCTTGTCCACGGTGGCGTCGATACGCTGCTCCACCTTGCTGAGGAACGAGTCGACGAGCTCCGTCTCGTATCCCTCGCCGAGTTCCTTGCGGGTCTGCACCGCCGCCTCGAGCTCACCCCTGAGGTCGACGTCGTCATGCAGTTCGCGGTCGCGGGCACTGGTCATGACACAACGGTACGGGGGCGCGCCGCCGCCCCGCAGGGGGGTTAGCCCCCCATTCCCGCCCGTACTTTCCCCCACTCGGGCTCAGGGTCGGCCACGGTTCCTGATCAGGGTGACTGCATAGGATGACGCGCGTGAGGCGGGAGAGCGAGCCGGGCGGTACGGGTGGGGCGGGCGCCGAGCTGTCGCGGCTCTTCGAGGGGCACCGGCTGACCCCGACCCAGCGGCGGATCGCGCACTGCCTGCTCAGGCGGGCCGACGAGGCGCCGTTCCTGTCCAGCGTGGAGCTGGCCGAACTGGCCGGCGTCAGCCAGCCGTCGGTCACCCGCTTCGCGGTCGCCCTCGGCTTCGACGGCTACCCGGCGCTGCGGCGGCGGCTGCGGGAGAGCGTGCGGGAGGCCGGCGAGCCGGCCGCGCGGCGGGGGAACGTGTACCAGCGGGCGGTGCTCGCCGAGATCGAGCGACTGCGGCGGCTCGCCGCCGAACTGGCCGACCCCACGCGGATCGAGGAGGCCGGCCGGCTGCTGGCCGCGTCGCGGCCGTTGCCGGTGCTCGGCCTGCGGGCGGCGGCGGCCGAGGCGGCCGGCTTCGCCTACTTCGCCGCCAAGGTCCACCCGGACGTGCGGCTGCTCGACGAGGGCGGCTCGATGCTCGCCGACCGCCTCGACGCGGCGGTCGCGGCGGGCGCCGGCGCGCTGCTGTGCTTCGCGCTGCCGCGCTACCCGCGCGAGGTCGCCGAGGCGCTGGCCGCGGCGCGGGCGGCCGGCCTGCGGGTGGTCACGGTCACCGACAGCGCGCTCGCCCCCGTGGCGCACCCCGACGACCTGCTGCTGGCCGCCCCCGTCAGCACGGCCCTCTCCTTCGACACCGCCTGCGCGCCGAACCTCCTGGGCCGCGCCGTCCTCGAAGCGATGTGCGACGCCCTCCCGGACGCCCAGTCCCGACTCGACACCTTCGACACGCGGGCCGCGGAACGCGGCCTCTTCCTGACCTGACGAACGGGCGTGTCCGCGGAACGGGCGTGGCCGCCCTACCCGGCCCGGCCGGGCGGCTCCGCCGCCAACGCCCGCGGCGGCCCGGCGGATGGTCTCGCGGCCGCCGCCGGTGGTTGGCGCGGCTGCGCCGCGGTGGCCTGCGGCCGGCAGGCCGCTGGCGCGGTGCGCGGTGCGTTGGTGGCTGCGCCGCCCGGCTGTGTCGGGGTGACGGGGGTGCGGTGGCCTGCGGCGGGCAGGCCGCTGGCGCGGTGCGTTGGTGGCTGCGCCGCCCGGCTGTGTTTGGGGTGACGGGGGTGCGGTGGCCTGCGGCGGGCAGGCCGCTGGCGCGGTGCGTTGGTGGCTGCGCCGCCCGGCTGTGTCGGGGTGACGGGGGTGCGGTGGCCTGCGGCCGGCAGGCCGCTCGCGCTGGGCACGCCGCTTCGCCGAGGCGGTTCGCGCGGCGGCTGCGGTTCGGCCGGCGGGCCGCTCGCGCGACGCGCGGCGCGTTGGCGGCTGTGCCGCCGTGGCGGCCTGCCGGCCGCAGGCCGGGCCGCTTGTCCGCCCGCCTCGCGGGCGTAGCGCACCGGCGTTATTCGGCCGCCTCCGGCGGCCATTCGTCCAGGAGGGTGAGGTCCGGGGGGACCAGGCTGGTGGTTTCGACGAGGCCCTTCAGGAGGTTGTGGAGGAGGTGGGCGTCGTAGGGGGCCGCCCTCCTCGCGGACCACGGTCGGGGGGAAGCCGGCGGCGTGGAGGCGGTGGCGGAGTTCGCCGGCCCGGCGTTCGACCTTGCGTGCCGTCCAGCCGTCCTCCGGGCGCAGGTGCCTGAGTTGGGCGTTGGCCTCGCGGTAGGTCACCGGGCGGGGGTCTGGCTCGTAGCGCAGGTAGCTCTGGCCGAGCACGACGGCGACCAGTCGTTCCTCGGGGGTGAGCTCCCACCGCTTGGGCGGCACGGTCGGCGCGCCGGGGGTGGAGCGCGGCTCGGGCCGCTCGTGGTCGGTCACGAACAGCTCGACCAGGTGCTCACGGCCGCCCGAGCCCTTCACGAAGAGTGGCGTGTAGCCGCCGGCCAGCGGCACCGGCTCCGAGGTGTGGTGCAGCATCAGCCCGCGCGGCAGGCGCACCAGTTGTTGGCCGATGTTCCGCAGCCACCACAGGTTGTCCCGGAAGGTCAGCTCGCCGTGTCGGCGGCTGACCGACTGGTCCTGGCCGCCGACGGTCAGGTGGACCTCCGGGTCGTCCTTCGGGGTGTTGCGCCCGAAGCGGACGACGCGCTCCGGCTCCGGCGGCACCCACAGCGTGCCCTGCGTCGAGCTCGCGTGCAGCGTGCGCGGCGGCCGGGACGGTCGGTGCGGCACGCCGCGGGCGAGGGTCGGCCGCGCGGCGGGCGGCGTGGCGGCGCGGGAGGCACGTGGGCTGCGGAACGGCGTCATCGCGCTCTTCTCCTCTGCTCGGTACGGCCCGGCAGCATCACTCGTGGGCGGCGGGACCCCTCCCGCCGCTCAGGGACGCGGCCGCCGCGGCGGCCGTGGTGGCCCGTTCGCACAGCTGGTCGACGGGTTCGCCGCCGGCCACGGCCAGGTGCAGGAGCTCCAGCTTGGGGTGGCCGCCGTTGCCGGTGAAGGAGCGGTGCTCGACCCGGACCAGGCAGGTGCCGGCGCCCTCGCCCTCCGGGGTGACGAAGGCCAGCCGGTCGCCGAGCCTGGTGGGCGCGCCGTCCCCGCCCGTGAGCGGGCGGTTCTGGTCGAACCGCAGCCTGAGCCGGAGGTCCTGGGTGGTGCTGCGCCACTCACAGTCCCAGCGGCCCCAGCCGGTCCTGGGGTCGAGCGCGTCCACGCCGGGCACGGCCGCGGACAGCCTCCGCTCGTCGACCAGCGTGCAGGCGTCGAGACGGGCCAGCGAGTTCTCGGGCAGGAGGCGGCGCGGCAGTTCGCCGTCGGCGTCGAGCGCGGCGTTGAGCGCGCCCGCGGCCGTGTCCACGGCCACGTCGGCGAGTTCGCACAGCGGCGCCACGCCGTCCTCGTGCTCGTACTCCGCGACGATCTCCACCATCGGGCCCTCGGCGGCGCCCGGCCCGGCCAGCTGCCGCACGCAGAAGTCGCGGCCCGCCTCCACCTCCATGACCCCGACCCCGCCGATCTCGCGCGCGGTGGCGACGCCCTGCTCCGGCGGCTCCTCCTCGAACATCACCGACAGGTCGACCGAGGCGTCGCCCGGCGGCTGGATGAGCAGGTCGCAGCGCTCCAGGGCGCCGTAGGCCCGGTCCAGGTCGGTCTCGCCGTAGCTCTCGAACGGCTCGATGTCGATGAGCGAGCACGGGTCGGCGGTGCGCTGGTCGCCGAAGAGCGCCCGCCAGTCGCGCTGGTCGAGCGCCGGATCCGGCGCCGGCGGGTCGCTCCGCAACCAGTCCCAGACCGGTGGGCCGAGCGGGATCAGGGCGGCGATGCCCAGGGTCGCCGCGACCGTGCGCCAGCGGGGTGGCCGGAGGCCGGGCCGACGCAGGAGCCGCTCCAGCGTCCGCTGGGCCTGCGCCGCGCTCGGCCGGGCGGCGGGGTCGTGGCGCAGCATGGCCGCGACGGGCCCGGCGAGCGGGCCGAGCTCCTCCCGGCTTCCGACCCGCACGAAGCCGCGCCGGGCACGCCAGTCGGTCGGGGCCTCGTCCGCGTCGCCGTACGGCGTCCGCCCGGTGGCCAGCTTGTGCAGCGTGGCGCCGAGCGAGAAGACGTCCGAGGCCGGTAACGCCCGCGCCCCGCCGACGACCTCGGGCGCCGCGTACTCCGGCGTGTGACAGGAGGGGCGCCGGGTGATGGCCTGGCCGTCCCGTTGGATGGCGGTGCCGAAGTCGGCGATCTTGGCGATCCCGGCGTCGCCGATCATCACGTTCTCGGGCTTGATGTCGCCGTGCGTGACACGCTTGCCGTGCACGGCCGCCAGGCCGCGGGCGAGCTGGACGCCGAGCTCGGCGGCCTCCGGCCAGGGGAGCCGACCGTCCTCGGCCTCGGCCAGCCGCTCGGCCAGGTTGCCGCCCGACACCCACTCCATGACGAGCCAGTGGACGGGGGCCCGCGAGGGCTCGGCCGCGTCCGCCTCGGTGTCCGGTTCCACCGCGTAGAGCGTGACCACGTGCGGGTGTTCGAGCCTGGCCAGGATCTCGGCCTCGCGCCGCAGCTGCCGCAGGGGGTCGGGGGACGCCGGATCGGTCGGCTCCTGGGCCCGCTTGAGGGCCACGGTGCGCCCGAGCGTCTCGTCGACGCCCCGCCAGACCTCGCCCATGCCGCCCCTGAGCGGCCCCTCGACGAGCCGGTACCGCCCGCCGACGACCCTGACCACGTGCCCGCCGTCGTGTTCCACCGAGGCCCGCCCCCGTTCCGCATGCGACCCGTCGCGTGGCGTGACGATACTGCACGGCGGGGTGGGCGCGCGGCAGGTCCCGGGGATCGGTCCGTGACGGGCTCAGTCGTTCTCCACGGGATAGGGCTCGTCGTCGGGGCCGCTGGTCCAGCGGATGTAGAGGGTGCCGTCGGGGCCGGTCCGCACCCACGAACTGTCCTGCGCGGCGCAGGAGTCGTCGCTCTCCTCGGCGACGAGGAGGTCGGGCGAGAGCAGCAGTTCGTCGCCGCGCACCGCCGCCAGCTGGTTCTCGGTCACGCAGGTCTGGTCGTCGAGCCGCCACGTCCACCGCCACACGGTGTCGCCGACCGCGCCCTGCTCGATGGTGACCTCGTCGAGGCCCTCCCCGCCCTCTTCTGTGGTGTACGCGTCGCGCCAGGACCGCACCAGGTCGGCGGGTACGGCGCCCGCCCCGCCGGTGGTGGCGCGCCCCAGGGAGGTCTCCTGGCCGCCGCCGCTCCACCGCAGGTCGCCGTCCGGGAGCAGGCTCAGCGACCTGACGACGCCGTCCGCCCGGCAGTTCTCGGCCGCCTCGCTCTCGGGCACGCTGCGCTCCGCGACCTCCGTGTAGTCGAGCCGGTCCTCGTGCAGCGACTCGAGGCGGATGTCGTAGACGCACATCGAGTCCAGGTAGGTGACGACCGCCCGGCCCAGGCTCTCGCCGGCGCTCGCCTGCCCGATCTCCAGCCACAGGGACTTCCATCCCGGCTCGCCCTCGGTGCCGTACTCGCCCTGCCAGGCGCCGAGATAGCCCTCCGCGAGGGCGGCGGGTCCGGCCGGCGTCGTGGGGGTGGACTCCGGCGTCCGGGCGGCGCCGTCGTCGTCCGGGCCGTCGTCGCCGGCGAGCGCTACCACGGTGCCCAGGCCGAGCGTCGCCGCCAGGGCGGTGCCGGCCAGCGCGAGGAGCAGCCACCGGCGTCCGCGCCGTGCGGCCGGCGCCGTGGCCGGGGGAGCGGACGGCGGTGGTGGCAGGGGAAGGACGGCCGTGGGGACGGCGTCGGGGGCGTCGGGCTCGGCGGACTTCGGGGGCGCGAGCGCCAGCGGCCGGGTCGGCTGGCTGTGTTCGAGCGTCAGCAGCGCCTGGGCCGTCCGCCCGATCCGCTGCACGACCTCGGGCGGCAGCCAGGGCCGCCCGTCGGGCGCCGGTTGGCGCAGCAGCTCGGCCAACGGCGTCCGCGAGGCCGGGTCCCTGGCCAGGCAGCCGCCGATCAGCTCGCGCAACTCGTCGGGGACGCGGTCGAGTTCGGGGGGCTCGTGGGCGATGCGGTAGGTGAGGAGGTGCGGCGAGGTGTCGAGCGCGCCGAACGGGGTGCGGCCGGTGACGGCGTAGGTCAGCAGCGAGCCGAGGCCGAACACGTCGCTGGCCGGGGTGAGTCGGCCGCCGTCCACCTGCTCCGGCGACATGAAGCCCGGTGAGCCCACGACGGTCCCGGTGCGGGTGATCCGGTCGCCGGGCGCCGGGTCGAGCGCCCGCGCGATGCCGAAGTCGATGACCCGGGGGCCGTCGAAGGTCAGCAGCACGTTGGACGGCTTGAGGTCCCGGTGCAGCACGCCCGCGGCGTGCACCGCGCTCAGCGCCCTGGCCATGCCGCCGGCGAGGAGCAGCGCGGCGGGCACGGGGAGGGTGCCGTGCTCGCCGACCACCTGGAACAGGGAGGGCCCGGGGAGGTACGCGGTCGCGACCCACGGGCTCTCGGCGCCGGTGTCGGCGTCGAGCACCGGCGCCGTCCACTCGCCGCCCACTCGCCGGGCGGCGGCGATCTCCCGGTCGAAGCGGCGGCGGAACTCGGGGTCGCCGGCCAGGCTGGCCAGGATCGTCTTCACGGCGACCGTCCGGCCGCGTGCCGACCGCCCCAGGTACACGGTGCCCATGCCGCCCTCGCCGAGTCTGCCGAGCAGCCGGTAGGGGCCGATCCGGTCGGGGTCCTTGGGCGTCAGCTGCTCCATCTCGGCGCCGCTCCTGGTGATCGCGTGGTTGACGGTCGTTCGGGCGCCCGATTCCACCCCACACCGCCCGGGACCCCTCCCGAGCGTCAGCCGGCGGCGTGCCTCACAGGCCGCCGCCGAACTCGGCCAGCAGCTCCTGGAGCGACTGTGCGTGGCGGAGCGTGGTGAACGAGACGGAGCCGTCGTCGGCGACGGAGTAGCCGTGGACGGCGGGCCTGGGCAGGGCGTTGTAGGCGAACGGGGTGGAGAAGTAGTAGGCGCCGGTGTCCAGGAGGGCGACGACGTCGCCCGGGACGAGGCGGGGCAGGAGGCGGTCGCGGGCGGTGAGGTCGCCGGCGAAGCAGCAGGGGCCCGCCACGTCCTGGCGGACGCGGGGGCCGACCCTGGGGATGCCGGTCGCGTCATGGACGGCGATCCGCAGCGGCCAGGACTCGGGGACGAACGCGGTGCGGACCGCGACCTGGGCGCCCGCGTGGGTGATGGCGATCGGGCGGCCGCCGGCGGACTTCGTGTACTCGACGCGGGCCAGGATCAGGCCCGACTTGGCGAGCAGCGCCCGGCCGAACTCGGTGACCAGGCCGTAGCGGCCGTCGAACAGGCCGGGGACCGTGCGGCGCAGCAGCGTGGCGTAGTCGTGGAAGGTGGGGTCGACGGCGTCGGAGGCGAAGTTGACGGGGAGGCCGCCGCCGATGTCGATGGTGTCGACCTGGGCCCGGCCGGCGGCGGCGTTGATCTCCTCGGCGAGCTGGTAGGTCTCGCGCACCCCGGCGGCCATCCGGTCGAGGGGGACGCCCTGGGAGCCGACGTGGCAGTGCAGCCGGGTGAGCCACGGCCGGTCGCGGAAGGCGCGCAGCACCCACTCCCGCGCCCCCTCGTCGCGCAGCGCCACGCCGAACTTGCTGGTGGCGGTGGCGGTGCTCATGGCGTCGATGGAGCCGCCGCCGAGCTGCGGGTTGACGCGCAGGCCGAGCGGGCCGTGGCCGGGCGCCTCGGCGCGCAGCGCGTCGAGGCGGTCGAGCTCCTGGGGGTTGTCGGCGTTGAGGGCGACGCCGAGGGCCAGGGCCTGGCGGAGCTCGGTCGGGGTCTTGGCCGGCGAGTCGAGGACGACGCGGTCGGCGGCGACGCCGGCGGCCCGGGCGAGGGCCAGCTCGCCGGGGCTCGCCACCTCGCAGCCGACGCCCAGGCCGTCGAGCAGCCGCAGCACCGGGACGAGGGAGCAGGCCTTGACGGCCAGGGTGTGCAGCACGCGCTGACCGGGCGCGGCGACCGCGTCGAAGGCAGCATGGAGTGCGCCGGCGGTTCGCTGGACGCCGTCGAGGTCGAGCAGGGCGGCGAGTGGCTGCTCGTCGGTGAGCGGGCGGCGGTCGAGCGCCGCCCGGATGGCCAGCTCGCGCCGGGCGGCGACACCGGACGGATTGTCGGAAGGAACGACCATTCTCACAGCGAAGCACGGTTTCCCCGCGGATCGTGGAGTGGTCGTTGACTGAAATTATTCAAAGTCGGGAAGCTGTGAATGGCGATCGTCACCGTCGTCGTCGCAGCACCGTCGTGCCGGGGAGGCAGGCCATGGCAGGACCCAGGACCGTGAGAGCGCCGCGCGGCGGTGAGCTGACCGCCAGGGGCTGGCCGCAGGAGGCGGCCCTGCGGATGCTTCGGAACAACCTCGACCCCGAGGTGGCCGAGCACCCCGAGCACCTCGTGGTCTACGGCGGCTCGGGCAAGGCCGCCCGCGACTGGCGCTCCTTCGACGCGATGGTCGCCACGCTGCGCGACCTCGGCCCCGACGAGACGATGCTGGTCCAGTCGGGCCGCCCGGTCGGCGTGCTGACCACCCACGAGTGGGCGCCGCGCGTGCTGATCGCCAACTCCAACCTGGTGGGCGACTGGGCCACCTGGGAGGAGTTCCGCCGTCTCGAGGCGCTGGGCCTGACCATGTACGGCCAGATGACGGCCGGCTCCTGGATCTACATCGGCACCCAGGGCATCCTCCAGGGCACCTACGAGACCTTCGCCGCCGTCGCCGACAAGCGGTTCGGCGGCTCGCTCGCCGGCACGGTCACGCTGACCGCCGGCCTCGGCGGGATGGGCGGCGCCCAGCCGCTGGCCGTGACGATGAACGGCGGCGTGGCGCTGTGCGTCGACTGCGACCCGCGCGCCATCGCCCGCCGCATCGAACACGGCTACCTCGACGTCGCCGCCGACTCGCTCGACGAGGCGCTGACCCTCGCCGAGCGGGCCGCGAGCGAGCGGCGGCCGCTGTCCGTCGGGGTGCTCGGCAACGCGGCCGAGGTGGTGCCGAGGCTGCTGGCCATGGGCGCCCCGGTCGACGTGGTCACCGACCAGACCAGCGCCCACGACCCGCTGGCCTACCTGCCGCTCGGCGTGGACTTCCCCGACATGGCCGCCCTCGCCGCCGAGCGGCCCGAGGAGTTCACCCGCCGGGCGCGCGAGTCGATGGCCCGGCACGTCGAGGCCATGGTCGGCTTCCAGGACGCCGGCGCCGAGGTGTTCGACTACGGCAACTCCATCCGCGGCGAGGCCCGCCTCGCCGGCTACCGGCGCGCCTTCGACTTCCCCGGCTTCGTGCCCGCCTACATCAGGCCGCTGTTCTGCGAGGGCAAGGGCCCGTTCCGCTGGGCGGCGCTCAGCGGCGACCCGCGCGACATCGCGGCCACCGACCGGGCCGTCCTCGAACTCTTCCCGGACAACGAGCCGCTGCGCCGCTGGATCACACTGGCCGGCGAGCGCGTCCGGTTCCAGGGGCTGCCGGCCCGGATCTGCTGGCTCGGCTACGGGGAGCGCGAGCTGGCCGGCGAGCGGTTCAACGACATGGTCGCCGCGGGCGAGCTCGCGGCGCCGGTCGTCATCGGCCGCGACCACCTGGACTGCGGCTCCGTCGCCTCGCCCTACCGGGAGACCGAGGGCATGCGGGACGGCTCGGACGCCATCGCCGACTGGCCGCTGCTCAACGCCATGGTCAACGTCGCCTCCGGCGCCTCCTGGGTCTCCATCCACCACGGCGGCGGCGTGGGCATCGGCCGCTCGCTGCACGCCGGCCAGGTCACGGTGGCGGACGGCACGGCCCTGGCCGGCGAGAAGATCCGCCGGGTGCTGACCAACGACCCCGGCACGGGCGTCATCCGCCACGTGGACGCCGGCTACCCGGAGGCCGAGCGCGTCGCCGCCGAACGCGGCGTCCGCGTCCCCATGCGGAGCCCTGGACCGGGCGGCCTCGGCGACGACGCTGCGGGCGGCGACCGGTGAGCGGCGGGCGGCAGCCGGGGCGGGCCCCGGTCGGAGCGGATCGCCGGCCGGCGTCGCACGAGCGGGCCTTGCCGGCGACCGGCCGGCCGCCGGCGGCCGGTGCGGGGCCCTGGCCGGGCGGGCTTGACGGTGAGGTTCCGGGGCGAAGCGACGTCGGGCGAGGCCCGCTGAGTGCCGGGCGTGACGCCGGCCGCGAGGCCGGTTCGCGGCGGGGGCCCGCGTCGCGCGCCGAGCGCGTCTCGCCGGCGGCCGGTGCGGGGCCCTGGCCGGGCGGGCTCGGCGACCGACGCTCCGCGCGGCGCCCGGACCGGGCCGCCCCGCCGGCGATCGGCAGGCCAACGGCGAGGCCCTGGCTGGCGGGCTCGGCTACGTCCCCGGGCGGAGCCCGGTGAGCGCCGGGCGGAACGCCGGGCATGTGCCCGGCGGGGCGGAACCCTGGCCCGCGGCCTGGCGGGCGCGGGACTTCCGGGAGATGTGGGACGAGCTGCGCCCCGTCGGCCAAACCGCCGGAGGCTACCGGCGGTTCGCGTGGACGTCGGTCGACGCCGAGCTGCGGGCCTGGTTCCGGGCGCAGGCCGCGGCCCGTGGGCTGGCCCACGAGGTGGACCGCAACGGCAACGAGTGGGCCTGGCTCGGCGACCAGGACCGCGGCGACGCCGTCGTCACCGGCTCCCACCTCGACTCGGTGCCCGGCGGCGGTGCCTTCGACGGTCCGCTCGGCGTGGTCTCCGGCTTCGCCGCCCTCGACGGGCTGCGGGCCAGGGGAGTGACGCCGCGCCGGCCGCTCGCCGTCGTCGCGTTCGCCGACGAGGAGGGCGCCAGGTTCGGCGTGGCCTGCGTCGGCTCCCGGCTGGCCTGCGGGCTCCTCGACCCCGAGCGCGCCAGGTCGCTGCGCGACGCCGACGGCGTCACGCTGGCCGCCGCCATGGAGCGGGCGGGACACGACCCGGCCGCCATCGGCCCGGATCCCGAGCGGCTGGCCCGGGTGGGCGCCTTCGTCGAGTGCCACATCGAGCAGGGCAGGGCCCTGGCCGACCTCGGCCGGCCGGTCGGCGTGGGCTCGGTGATCTGGCCGCACGGCCGCTGGCGGTTCGACTTCGCGGGCGAGGGCAACCACGCCGGCACCACCCGCCTGGCCGACCGGCGCGACCCGATGCTCACCTACGCCCACACCGTGCTGGCCGCCCGCAAGCGCGCCAGGCTGGCCGGCGCGCTCGCCACCTTCGGCCGGGTCGCCGTCGAGCCCAACGGGGTGAACGCCGTGCCCTCGCTGGTCAGCGGCTGGCTCGACTCCCGCGCCGCGGACGCCGGCACGCTCGACGAGCTCGTCGCCGGCATCGAGCGCACCGCCGCCGAGCGCGGCGCCAGGGACGGGGTGACCGTCACCGTCACCCGCGAGTCCCACACGGCGGCCGTCGCCTTCGACCCGGCGCTGCGCGAACGCGCCGCCGCACGCCTCGGCGGCGCACCCGTGCTGCCCACCGGCGCGGGACACGACGCGGGAATCCTGTCGGCGGCCGTGCCCACCGCCATGCTGTACGTACGCAATCCCACCGGGGTGTCCCACGCACCCGCCGAGCACGCCGGCGAGGACGACTGCCGTGCCGGTGTCGCCGCGCTGACCGACGTACTGGAGGACCTGGTGTGTCCCTGACCGCACAGCTCTACTGGGCGGAACACGCCTGGCTCAACGGCACCGTCGAGCCCGGCGTGGTCATCGCCACCGCCGACACCGGCCACATCACCTCCGTGCGCCCCGGCGTCGACGAGCCGCCGATCGGCGCCGTCGACCTGCGCGGCCTCACGATCCCGGGCCTCGCCAACGCGCACAGCCACGCCTTCCACCGGGCGCTGCGTGGCGCGGCGCAGATCGGCGGCGGCACCTTCTGGACGTGGCGCAACGGCATGTACGACCTGGCCGCCCGGCTCACCCCGGAGAACTACCTCGCCCTCGCGACCGCCGTCTACGCCGAGATGGCGCTGGCCGGGATCACCTGCGTCGGCGAGTTCCACTACGTGCACCACGCGCCCGACGGCACGCCCTACCGCGACCCCAACGCCATGGGCGAGGCACTGATCGCGGCCGCCGCCGAGGCCGGCGTCCGGATCACCCTGCTCGACGCCTGCTACCTGGCGGCCGGCTTCGGCGAGCCGGCCACCCCACGGCAGCGGCGGTTCTCCGACGGGACCGCCGAGCGCTGGGCGGAGCGCGTCGACGCCCTGCGCCCCACGGCCCACGCCCGGATCGGCGCGGCGATCCACTCCGTGCGGGCCGTGCCGGCCGAGGCGCTGGCCACCGTGGCCGGCTGGGCCACCCAGCGGCGCGCCCCGCTCCACGTCCACCTCTCCGAGCAGCCGGCGGAGAACGAGGACTGCCTGCGCGCGCACGGCCGCACCCCCACCCGGCTGCTCGCCGACCACGGCGTGCTCGGCCCCGGCACGACCGCCGTGCACGCCACCCACCTCACCGACGAGGACATCGACCTCCTGGGCCGCTCCGACACGCGGGTCTGCGTCTGCCCGACGACCGAGCGCGACCTCGCCGACGGCATCGGCCCGACCACCCGGCTGCGGACGGCCGGCAGCCCGCTCTGCCTGGGCAGCGACAGCCACGCCGTGATCGACCTGCTGGAGGAGGCGCGCGCCCTGGAGCTCGACGAGCGGCTGCGCTCGCGCGCCCGCGGCCACTTCACGGCCGGCCAGCTCCTGCGGTCCGCCGCCGAGCACGGCCACGCCGCCCTCGGCTGGCCGGAGGCCGGCCGCATCGAGCCGGGCTGGCTCGCCGACCTGACCACGGTCGCCCTCGACACGGTCCGTACCGCGGGGCCGCCGCCCCGACTGGCCCTGGAGGCCGCGATCTTCGCCGCCACCAACGCCGACGTGCGGCACACCGTGGTCGCCGGCCGCCACATCGTCCGCGACGGCGAACACCAACTCGTCCATGACATCCCCCGCCGCCTCACCGCGGCCGTCGCCGTCCTCCGGGACGAGCACTGACGCGGCGGCCTGGCCGGCCGGCCCGAGCCGCCATGCCGCCGTGCGGCGGCTACGTGCCGTTCGGCGGCGGTGGCCGGCGGCAGCGACGGGCCCGCTTCGCCGCCCCGCCGCTGCGCGGCCGAGCCCCGGCCCGTGGGGCCCGCCGCGCCTGCGGCGGCTGCGTGCCCTCGCGGCTTCGCCGCCTCGCCGCTGCCTGGCGGGGCCCTGGGCCCGTGGCGGTCGCCGCTTGGCCCGGGTGTGCCGGTGGTTGGCGGCCCGTCGGGTGGCTGGTGTCTCACGCAGATCGGCGGTGCCCGCCGCTACCCGCGCCGGCTTCGCCGTCCCGCCGCTCCGTGGCCGAGCCACGGCCTTGCCGGCGCGCGGCGGCCGGCGCCGCAGGCGCGGCTCTTGTCCGCTCGCCCCTACCGGCTGGCCGGCTTCGCCGCTCCGCGGCCGAGCCGCGGCCGGCCCGCGCCGCAGGCGCAAGTCCGCGATCGCCGGGCGGCGCCGACGGGCTGGGTGGCCGGCGGCACGCCACGGCCTTGCCGCCGCGTGGCGGCTGCGCGCCTTCGGCCGCGCAGCGGCCGGCCCGCGCCGCAGGCGCGGCCTTTGTCCGCTCACCCCTCCGGAGGAGGAGGCACCACACCGTGTCGGAACCGCTGAGCCCGTCCCGGAGGGGACCCGTCGTCGTCACCGGCATCGGCGCGCTGGTCACCAACGATCCCGCGCTCGGCCCCGGGCCGCTGGGGGTGGTGCGGGACGCGGCGCTCGTCGTCGAGGAGGGACGCGTCGTCTGGGTCGGTCCCGCGCGCCGGGCCCCGGACGCCGACCGGCGGCACGACGTGGGCGGTCGGGCCGTGATCCCCGGGTTCGTCGACTCGCACTCGCACCTGCTGTACGCCGGGGACCGCACCGAGGAGTTCAACGCCCGGATGTCGGGGCGGCCCTACACCGCCGGCGGCATCCGCACCACGGTGGCCGCCACCCGTGAGGCGAGCGACGCCGAGCTGACCGCCCGGCTCGCCGCCCACCTGCGGGAGATGACACGGCAGGGCACCACGACCGTGGAGACCAAGTCCGGGTACGGGCTGACCGTGGAGTTGGAGGCCCGCGCGCTGCGCGTCGCGCGCGCCCAGCTCCAGGAGGTCACCTACCTCGGCGCGCACGTGGTGCCGCCCGAGTACGCCGACTCGCCCGAGGAGTACGTCGCGCTGGTCACCGGGCCGATGCTGGACGCCTGTGCCCCGCACGCCCGGTGGATCGACGTGTTCTGCGAGCGCGGTGCCTTCGATGCCGACCAGGCCCGGGCCATCCTCACCGCTGGGCGCCGGCGCGGCCTTGAACTCCGGGTGCACGCCAACCAGTTGACGGCCGGACCGGGCGTCAGGCTGGCCGTCGAGCTGGGCGCGCGGTCGGCCGACCACTGCACGCACCTCACGGACGCCGACGTCGACGCGCTGGCCGAAAGCGAGGGGCAAACGGTGGCAACCCTGCTCCCCGGCTGCGAGTTCTCCACCCGCTCGCCCTACCCGGACGCCCGCCGGTTGCTGGCCGCCGGCGTCGTCGTGGCGCTCGCCACCGACTGCAACCCGGGGTCCAGCTTCACCAGTTCGATGCCGTTCTGCGTGGCCCTCGCGGTCCGCGAGATGGGCATGACCCCCGACGAGGCCCTGTGGTCGGCCACCGCGGGCGGCGCGGCCGCGCTCGCGCGGACGGACGTCGGTCGGCTCACGCCGGGGGCGCGCGCCGACCTGGTGGTGCTCGACGCGCCGTCCCCCGTGCACCTCGCCTATCGTCCGGGCGTCCCGTTGGTCGCGGAGGTCTGGCGGTCGGGTGAACCGGAGGTCGGCGCGGCCGGCTGAACCGCCTGCGCCGCCCAGGCCCTGGCCCGCGCCAGCTCGTCGGCGTGCAGCGCCTCGCCGGCCGCGAGCACCCGGGGCCGCAGTTCGGGCGCCGTCGTCCTGGCCCGGAAGAGGAACGCCACGGACACCTCGTGCTCCGGCCGGTGCAGCACCTCGATCGGGTCGCCGGGGCTGATCAGGCCCGGGGTGATGACCCGGAAGTAGGCGCCGGGCGTGGCCTCGGCGGTGAAGCGCTTCACCCAGCCGCGCTCGCCGAGCCAGTCGGCGAAGGTGGCGCACGGGATCCGCGCCGAAGTCGCCTCCAGCACCAACTCGTCGCCCACCCGCCACCGTTCGCCGATCCGCACGTCGCTGACGTCGATCCCGAGCGTCGTCAGGTTCTCGCCGAACACGCCGGCGTCGAGGTCGCGACCGAGCTGCTCGGCCCAGCGGTCGAGGTCCTCCCGCGCGTACGCGTAGACCGCCTGGTCGTCGCCGCCGTGGTGGCGCCGGTCGCACACCGCGTCCCCGGCGAGGCCGCCGCCGCCGACGCCCTTGGGCCCCGGGGCCGTCACCAGCACGGGGCCGCCGGTCGGTCGCTTGTCGATGCCGGTCAGGCCGCCCGGCGCGTCGGTCCTCGCGGTCCGGCTCGCCCGGCCCACGTTGACGGAGTGGAGTCTTCGGGTGCTCGACATGGCGTCACCCTATGTCCAGCACCGCCTTGCCCGGCACCTCGCCGGCGGCCAGCGCCGCGGTGGCCTCCCGCGCCCTGGTCCAGTCGCCGCGCCAGCCGATCTGGGTGTCGAGCTCGCCGCGGGCCACCAGGCCGGACAGCCAGGAGAGGTCGGCGGCCAGGCCCTCGCGGTCCTCGAGCAGGAAGAAGCTCTGGATGGAGCGGTTGGTCGCCCCGACGAAGTCGGCGGGCACGTAGGTCTCGGGCTGCTCCGAGGTGTGCCCCATGGTCAGCAGCGTGCCGTGCCGGGCGAGCGCGCGGAACGCCGCGACCCGGTGGTCGCCGCCCACCATGTCGAGCACGCCGTGCACCGGGGCGTCGAGGCCCGCGATGCCCTCCGCGCCGATCACCACCTCGTCCGCGCCGAGCGAGCGCAGCGTCTCGGCGCCGGCCGGGTTGGTGGTGGTGGCGATGACGTGCGCGCCGCCGCGCGACGCGAGCTGGAGGGCGAACCGTCCGACGCCGCCGCCGGCACCGGTGATCAGCACCCGGCGGCCGAGCAACGGCCCGATCCGGTGCAGCCCGCGCAGCGCGGAGCCGGCGGCGACCGGCAGGGTGCTGAGGGCGCCGAGGTCGGCGCCCTCGGGGGCGATGCCGACGCCCGAGGCGTCGACGGCGCGCAGCTCGGCCCACGCGCCGTCCGCGGCGAGTGTCACCACCGGGGTGCCCTCGGCGGGGCCCGAGCCGTCGGCCGCCGCCCGCTCCACGACCCCGGTGGCGTCCCAGCCGGGGATCCACCCGGCGGCGCCGCCGGGCAGGCCGTGCACCACCTCGCCGTAGTTGAGAGAGAAGGCGGCCACCCGGATCAGCGCCTGGTGCGGGGCGGGCACCGGGTCCGGCACCTCGGTCAGGGACAGCTGGCCGGGGGTCGAGTGGTCGATGGTCCAGGCGCGCACGGCGGCTCCTCACGTCGGTCGGGAACACTGCGAAGCGATCATATGCCGGCGACTGACATTTGTCGCCGACTGCCAGTTCTGCCCCGGGTAGACTCCGCCGCGTGACGGACACGGGACTGACGCTTCGCGAGCGCAAGAAGCTCAGGACGCGCCGCGCGCTGGTCGAGGAGGCGCTGCGGCTGTTCACGGAGCGGGGTTTCGGTGAGGCCACGCTCGACGAGGTGGTGGCCGCCGTCGAGGTCTCCCAGCGGACCTTCTTCCGCTACTTCTCCTCCAAGGAGGATGTCGCGCTGGCGCCGGAGAAGGAGCTGTGGGCGGCGTACGTCGTCGAGATGGAGCGCCTGCCGCCGCCGGCCGAGGGGTCGCCGTTGCCGCGTTTCGAGGAGGTCCTCTTCACTGCCGTGGCCGGCATGGCCGACGGCTGGGAGCGGCGCTTCCTGGTCAGCAGGGCGCTGTGCGACCGCACCCCGACCCTGGTGGCGCACAGCCTGCGGCACTGCGCGGAGGTCACGGACCGGGTGGTGGCCCTGGCGGGGCGGCGGAGCCGGGGCGACGAGCTGCGGATCCGCCTCACGCTCGAACTGATGCTCGCCGCCTGGCGCTGGGCCATGCACCAGTGGTCCGCCGAGGCCGCGGCGTCGTCCGCCGCGGCCCCCGGCGGAGCCGACCGGGAGGCGCTCTACGCGCGCATGCGGGAAGCCTTCGCCGCCCTCCCCGGCGTCGTCGCCCTCGTGACCGAGCGCGGCTGACACCGGGCGGGGGCGGCGGCGGGCCGCCGGCCGTGTGCCGGTGGAGGTTACTCCTCGACCATCAGCCCCCGGCGCAGCTTGCCCAGGGTGCGGGCCAGCAGCCGGGAGACGTGCATCTGCGAGATCCCCAGCTCCTCGCCGATCTCGGACTGGGTCATGTTGCCCACGAACCGCAGCGAGAGGATCCGGCGGTCACGCGGGGGAAGATCGGCGATCAGCGGCTTGAGGGACTCGATGTACTCGACGCCTTCGAGGTCGTGGTCCTCGTAGCCGATGCGGTCGGCGAGGGCGCCCTCGGACTCGTCCTCCTCGGGCTGGGCGTCGAGGGAGCTGGCGGTGTAGGCGTTCGACGCCGCCATGCCCTCGATGACCTCTTCCTCGCTGAGCTTCAGCCGCTCGGCCAGCTCGGCGACGGTCGGCGCGCGGTCCAGCTGCTGCGCCAGCTCGTCGCCCGCCTTGGCCAGGTCGAGCCTGAGCTCCTGGAGCCGGCGCGGCACCCGCACCGACCAGGAGGTGTCGCGGAAGAACCGCTTGATCTCGCCGATGATCGTCGGCATCGCGAAGGTCGGGAACTCGACGCCGCGATCGGCCTCGAACCGGTCGATGGCCTTGATCAGGCCGATCGTGCCGACCTGGATGATGTCCTCCATCGGTTCGCTGCGGGAGCGGAACCGGGAGGCGGCGAACTTGACGAGCGCCAGGTTGAGCTCGACCAGGGTGTTGCGTACGTAGGCGTACTCGTGCGTGCCCTCTTCGAGGATCCGCAGCCGCGCGAAGAGGCTCTTGGAGAGTGCGCGCGCGTCCTGCGGCGCGACCTCGTCATAGCGCGGGATCTCGGGGAGCGACGCGAGCACGTCCTCGGCCGACTCCAGCTCGTGGATCGGCTCGACGTCCGGCTCGGACCGGGTCACGGATGCCGGGGGAGTGGGATTCCCGATGTGCGGTTGTTGTGTTCGAGGGGCGGGTGACATGTGTGTCCTCCGTAGTCGTCTCGGCATATGGCTGCCGGAGCCATGACGTGCACTGCGAGTGCGGCGCCTCCAAAGCCGGCGTGGGGTATGTGTGCCCTCTACGCCTATCGGTCCAACGGCGGCGATGGCAAGTCTGCTACGCCCGAATCCGGAGGTATGCCCGTCCTGTTCGGGTGTTGAGCCGGCCGCCCAAGAGCTATGGTTTCGAACCTAGCCAACAACGCGCTCCAAACTGAAGGGGGCTGCATGGACCGCGCGATGCCGGACAGTCCGCACCGGCGCCAGCTGACGGTCGATGTGCGCCGCATGGGGTCGGGCGTCGTGGTGGCGCCCTCGGGTGAGCTCGATCACCATTCCGCCGACCGACTGCGGGAGTCGCTGAACGCCTGCGTCGCCGACGGTCGTTATCGGATCGTTATCGACTGCTCCGGGCTCGAGTTCTGCGACTCCACCGGCCTCAATGTGCTTCTCACCACACGCATGGAGGTCGAGGCGGCGGGCGGGCAGGTGCATTTGTCCGGAATGCGGCCGATTGTCGCCCGAGTTCTGGAGATAACGGGCGCCGGCGCCGTGTTCTCCGTGCACGAAACCCTGGCCGAGGCGCTCGCGGCGCTGCCGGCCGACTGATCGCCACCGGCGGGCCCGCTGTACGGACGGCGCGTGGCGCGTCAAACTGAGGCGCGTCAGACGCGCGCGAACAGATCGCCCGGACGAGGTGGGTGTGCCCGTCGCGTGTCAGGGCAGAAGACACGACGCGTCGGATCGTGGGGAAGACGGACCGGCGTGCCAGCGGGCGCGTCCGAGGACGAGGGCGCGGGAACGAGATCGACGGCGCGGCGATGCGGCGAGGGGAGCGTGCATGGGGTCCACCCGACCGTACCCGGCAGGCGATCCCGGCCAGGACTCGGCCGGATCGCCACCCGAGGGACAGTTGCGCCAGGTGCGCAGGCTGCGCCTGGTCGGCACCGCGGGCGTCGTCTCACGCGCCCGGGAGTTCGCCCGCGTGGCGCTCCACGACTGGGGCTGGCTGCCCGCCGCCACCGCCGAGCAGCGGGCCTCCGCGGAGGACGCGCTGCTGGTCGTCTCCGAACTGGTGACCAACGCCTGCCTGCACGCCGGCGGCCCCGAGGAGCTGCGCCTGGGCCACGGCCCGAAGCTGCTGCGCGTCGAGGTGCTCGACCGCGGCCTCGGCGTCCCCGCCCTGGCCTCCACCCGCCGCGCGGGCCGCCCCGGCGGACATGGCATGTTCATCGTCGAGCGGCTCTGCCTCGACTGGGGCGTGGTCCGCGAGACCGGAGCGACGGGGAAGACGGTCTGGGCCGAGCTCGCCGCGCCCCCGGCCTGCGACGACGGCCGCGAGTGACTTAGGCCCTGTCCGGGCGGTCTTCTTCGGGCCCTTGCCTCCCCCAGCCATGGGGGTCCCCCCGGACGGAGTCTGGGGGAGGCTGGGAGGTGCCCCCATCGCTACGGCACCTCGCCGCGTTGCCCGCGCCGCGGAGCGGCATGTCGGGCGCTGCGCGCGAATACGGCTGGGTATGAGCTGCGCTGCTGTCGAGGTGCGGCTCCGCCGCGTGGGGCGCCTTGAGCGAAGCGACTGGGGGCACCTCCCCGGGGGCACCTCCCTGGGGGTACCTCCCAGCGTTGGCTGGGGGCCGTTAGCTGGGGGAGCACCGCGTCTGACGCCGCGGGCTGATCCTCGAAGACCGCCCGGACAGGACCTGGAACCTCGGTTCTTCCCAGCCGGTCACGCCCGGGCGTCTACCATCACCACCATGACCCGAGTACTGCTCGCAGAGGACGACGCGTCCATCTCGGAGCCGCTGGCCAGAGCGCTGCGCCGCGAGGGATACGAGGTAGAGGTTCGGGAGGACGGCCCGTCCGCGCTGCGCGCCGGGCTCGGTGGGGACGTCGATCTCGTGGTGCTCGACCTGGGGCTGCCCGGCATGGACGGCCTCGAGGTCTGCCGCCGGCTGCGCACCGAGGGCCTCGGCCTGCCGGTGCTGGTGCTGACCGCGCGCGCCGACGAGGTGGACACCGTGGTCGGTCTCGACGCCGGCGCCGACGACTACGTGACCAAGCCCTTCCGGCTCGCCGAGCTGCTGGCCCGCGTCCGCGCCCTGCTGCGGCGCGGCACGGCCGAGGCGGCGCCGGCCCCCACCGTGCACGGCATCCGGATCGACGTCGAGTCCCACCGCGCCTGGATGGGCGAGGAGGAACTGCACCTGACCGCCAAGGAGTTCGACCTCCTGCGGGTGCTGGTGCGGGACGCCGGCCGGGTCGTCACCCGTGAGCAGCTGATGCGCGAGGTCTGGGACACCACCTGGTGGTCGTCCACCAAGACCCTCGACATGCACATCTCCTGGCTGCGCAAGAAGCTCGGCGACGACGCCGCCAACCCGCGCTACATCGCCACCGTCCGCGGCGTGGGCTTCCGCTTCGAGAAGAGCTGAGCCGGGGCCCCCTTACGTGCGCCGTCGCCTCATCACCTCCACGCTCGCCGTGGTGCTCGTCGTCATCGCGGTCTTCGGCGTGTCCCTCTTCACCATCGAGGCCAGGTCGATCGAGTCGAGCGCCGCCGACCGACTCGACTCCGAGACCGCCCGGCTGCTCGCCGACGTCGAGAGCCGCATCGCCAACGGCGACGAGCTCACCGCCGAGGCGCTGCGCGCCTCCGTGCCCGCCGACCGGCACGTCACGATCCAGGTGCCCGACACCCCGTCCATCACCATCGGGCAGCCCATCGAGGGTGGCGTGATGCGCGCCCAGGAGACCGGCACGCACGGCGAGACCGTTGTCGTCGAGCAGCCCCGGTCGGTGGTGACCGACGAGGTGAACCGGATGCTCACCCTGATCCTGGTCGTCTCCCTGCTGGCCGTCGCCGCCGCCGGGCTGCTCGCCGTGCAGCAGGCGTCCCGGGTGGCCGCCCCGCTGCTCGACCTCGCCGAGACCGCCGAGCGCCTCGGCTCGGGCGACCCCCGCCCCAGGCACCGCCGCTACGGCGTCCCCGAACTCGACCGGGTCGCCGACGTGCTGGACGCCAGCGCCGAGCGCATCGCCCGGATGCTCACCGCCGAGCGCCGGCTGGCCGCCGACGCCTCGCACCAGCTGCGCACCCCGCTGACCGCGCTCTCCATGCGGCTGGAGGAGATCATCGCCACCGAGGACCGGGACACCGTCCAGGAGGAGGCGAGCATCGCCCTCACCCAGGTGGAGCGGCTGACGGACGTGGTGCAGCGGCTGCTCACCAACTCCCGCGACCCCCGCCTCGGCTCCGCCGTCGGCTTCGACCTGGACGAGGTCGTGGTGCAGCAGATAGAGGAGTGGCGCCCGGCCTACCGCAACGCCGGCCGCGCCATCGTCCACTCGGGCAAGCCGGGGCTGCGCGCGGTCGGCACCCCGGGCGCCGTCTCCCAGGTGCTGGCCTGCCTGGTGGAGAACGCGCTGATGCACGGCGCGGGCACGGTGGCGCTGCGCACCAGGACCACCGGCAACCAGGTGGTCGTCGAGGTCACCGACCAGGGGCCAGGAGTGCCGACGGAGCTCGGCGCCCGGGTCTTCGAGCGCACCGTCAGCGGCCGCAACTCCACCGGCCTCGGCCTGGCCGTGGCCCGGGACCTCGCCGAGGCGGACGGCGGCCGTCTCGAACTGCTCCAGGGCAGGCCGCCGGTCTTCGCACTGTTCTTGAGCAGAGAGGCGGAGTCGCGGGGCGCCGAGGAGGGCTCAGCGCGGGGGTGACGAGGGGGCGGCCGGCTCGGCGCCTGCCGGGTCCTCCGCGACCCGGAACACCCAGGTGCGGTAGGACCAGAACCGGAAGAGCGAGCCCAGGCCGAGCCCGACCACGTTCTTGGCCACGTTGTCGGCGAGCGACGAGGTGAAGTCGAGGCCGTAGTGGGAGAGCGCGAGCACCCCGTTCTCGATCACCATCCCCACCCCGGAGAACAGCAGGAAGAGGCTGGCCTCCCGGCTCCGCCCGCTCTTGTCCCGGTCGCGGTAGGTCCAGTAGCGGTTGCCCACGTAGTTGGTGACGATCGCGGCCGTGGTGGCGAGCACACCGGAACGCACCGGGGCCAGGCCCGCGCCCTGGGTGCACAGGTTGAAGACCACCACGTTGACCACGACGCCGAGCGCGCCCACGGTGCCGAACTTCGCGACCTCGTGGGCGATACCGCGCATTCGGTCGCGGAGCGTGAGCCCATCGCTCATGGTGGCATCGTAGCCAGGCAGTCCCGGCCGCTCTCGGTGGGGGGACGACGGATACGCTGGGTGCGTGACTTTTCCCGTGGTCGGCATGGTCGGAGGCGGTCAGCTCGCCCGTATGACCCATGAGGCGGGCATCCCGCTCGGCATCCGGTTCAAGCTGCTCAGTGACACTCCGCAGGATTCAGCCGCTCAGGTGGTGCGGGACGTGGTGGTGGGCGACTACCGCGATCTGGACACGCTGCGTGGTTTCGCGCGCGGTTGCGACGTGATCACGTTCGATCACGAACACGTGCCGACCGAGCATCTCCGGGCGCTGGAGGCCGAGGGCATCGCCGTGCGGCCGGGCCCCGACGCCCTGGTGCACGCCCAGGACAAGGGCGTGATGCGCGCCAGGCTGACCGAGCTCGGCGTGCCCTGCCCCCGCCACCGGCTGGTCGCCGACCCGGCGGACGTGGCGCGCTTCGCCGCCGAGGTCGGCGGCTTCCCCGTGGTGCTGAAGACCGTGCGCGGCGGCTACGACGGCAAGGGCGTCTGGGTGGTCGACTCGGCCGCCGAGGCCGCCGCCACCACCGCCCCCTTCCTGGCCGGCGTGCCGGTGCTCGCCGAGGAGAAGGTCGCCTTCACCCGCGAGCTGGCCGCCAACGTGGTCCGCTCCCCGCACGGCCAGGCCGTCGCCTACCCCGTCGTCGAGTCCGTCCAGGTGGACGGCGTCTGCGACACGGTGATCGCGCCCGCGCCCGACCTCGCGGACGAGCTCGGCCTCGCCGCGCAGCAGCTGGCGCTGCGCATCGCCAAGGAGCTGGGCGTCGTCGGTCACCTGGCCGTCGAGCTGTTCGAGACCACCGACGGCCGGGTGCTGGTCAACGAGCTGGCGATGCGCCCGCACAACTCGGGCCACTGGACCCAGGACGGCGCCGTCACCTCGCAGTTCGCCAACCACGTCCGCGCGGTGCTCGACCTGCCGCTCGGCGACCCGCGACCGCGCGCCCCCTGGACGGTGATGGCCAACGTGCTGGGCGGCGACTTCCCCGACATGTACCCGGCCTACCTGCACTGCATGGCCCGCGACCCCCGGCTGAAGATCCACATGTACGGCAAGGACGTCAAGCCGGGCCGCAAGGTGGGCCACGTCAACACCTACGGCGACGACCTGGCCGAGGTCCGCGAGCGGGCCCGGCACGCCGCCGACTACCTCCGAGGAGTCATCACCGAATGAGCACCGCCTCCGCCCTCGGCGGCCCCCTGGTCGGCATCGTGATGGGCTCCGACTCCGACTGGCCCGTGATGAAGGGCGCGGCCGACGCGCTGGCCGAGTTCGGCGTCCCGCACGAGGTCGACGTCGTCTCCGCGCACCGCATGCCCCACGAGATGGTGGCCTACGGTGAGGGCGCGGCCGGCCGCGGTCTGAAGGCGATCATCGCCGGCGCGGGCGGCGCCGCCCACCTGCCTGGCATGCTCGCCTCCCTCACCCCGCTGCCGGTGATCGGCGTGCCGGTGCCGCTCAAGCACCTCGACGGGATGGACTCGCTGCTCTCCATCGTCCAGATGCCGGCCGGTGTGCCGGTGGCCACCGTGTCGGTCGGCGGCGCCCGCAACGCCGGGCTGCTCGCGGTCCGCACCCTGGCCGCGCACGACCCCGAGCTGCTGGAGCGGATGCGGGAGTTCCAGCGCGGCCTGAAGGAACAGGCCACCGAGAAGGGCCGGCGGCTTCGGGCCGCCCTGGCCGGCGGCGCCGCGTGACCGGGGACCGCCTCGCCGAGGCCCGCGCGCTGCTCGCCGAGCACCCCGTCGTCGACGGCCACAACGACCTGCCGTGGGCGCTGCGCGAGCAGGTCGGCTACGACCTCGACCGCCGCGACATCGCCGTCGACCAGAGCGCCGCCCTCCACACCGACCTGCCGCGGCTGCGCGCCGGCGGCGTCGGCGGCCAGTTCTGGTCCGTGTACGTGCCCGGCCGGCTCGCCGGGGACGCGGCCGTCAGCGCCTGCCTGGAGCAGATCGACGCGGTGCGGATGCTGCTCGACCGCTACCCGGACCGGCTGGTGGCCGCGGCCACCGCCGACGAGATGGAGGCGGCGCGGCGGGAGGGCCGGATCGCCTCGCTGATGGGCGCCGAGGGCGGCCACTCCATCGCCAACTCGCTGGGCACGCTCCGCGCCCTCCACCGGCTCGGCGTCCGGTACATGACGCTCACCCACAACGAGAACAACGACTGGGCCGACTCGGCGACGGACGAGCCACGGCACGACGGCCTCTCCGCCTTCGGCGAGGAGGTGGTGCGGGAGATGAACCGGATCGGCATGCTGGTCGACCTCTCGCACGTCGCCGCCACCACCATGCGGGACGCGCTGCGGGTCACCGAGGCGCCGGTGATCTTCTCGCACTCCTCGGCGCGCGCCGTCTGCGACCACCCGCGCAACGTCCCCGACGACGTGCTGGCCGCGCTGCCGGCCAACGGCGGGGTGGCGATGGTCACCTTCGTGCCGAAGTTCGTGCTGCCGGAGGCCGTGGAGTGGACCCGGCGCGCCGACGAGAACATGGTCGCCAAGGGCCTCCACCCGCTGGACACGACCGAGGCCGGGATGCGGGTGCAGCGCGCCTTCGAGGCGGCGAACCCCCGCCCGCGCGCGACGGTCGCCACGGTCGCCGACCACCTGGACCACATGCGGGAGGTCGCCGGCGTCGACCACCTCGGCATCGGCGGCGACTTCGACGGCACGGCGTTCCTCCCGGACGGCCTGGACAGCGTCGCCGGCTACCCGCTGCTGATCGCCGAACTCCTCGACCGCCGGTGGTCGCGCAGCGACCTCGCCAAGCTCACCTGGCACAACGCGGTCCGCGTCCTCCGCGACGCGGAGTCCGTGGCCCACGACCTCTCCACCCACCGCGGCCCGTCCCTCGCCACGATCGCGAGCGCGTAGCGCTCGTCAGAACCGACGCGGGCGGGCGCCCGGCCGAGCGGCTGCGCCGCGGGCCGCTGCCGCAGGCCGGCAGGGCCGCGCGGCGACGATGCCGTCGGCACGGCACGGCACGGCACGGCCGGCTCGGCCGGTGCCGGTCGTCGACCGCCGCACCGGCCGCACCTGCCTCAGGGCGGCGAAGCGGCTGGCCCTGGGCCGCGCGACGCCGTGAGCGGCACGGCGGCGCCGGTCGTCGCGTGCCGTGGGCGAGCGTCCGGCCGAGGATGCCACGGCGCGATGCCGTCGGCTTGGCGCGTGCCGGCGGGCGCGTACCGGCCTTCGGCCGCCGTCGATACGGCTTGCCGTGAGCGTCGACATGCCTGCCGTCGAGTGGCTCCGCGGGCGAACGCCGGCCGAGGCTTCACGCCCGCGCCGGCTTGGCCGCCACCGGCAGGCGCACGGCCGCCCATCCAGGGGGCGAATGCCGCATTGCGGGCAAGGTGGTCGATAGTGGCCGCCGCTGAAGCGGCCCGTGACCGAGGTCACGTCGGGGGCGGGTGGGTCGGGGGACCCTTGCGGGGCGTGCACCGGCGTGCCGCCTCAACTCGGCTGCGCCTGCGCGGAGTTGCGCGCCGCCCACGCATCAGGCAAGTCGCCCCCCGCATTCGCGTGACTCCGTTCGGTGATGATCGAAAAGTGGTGGTATTCCCCGTCACACCGGGACGGAACCCCGTTTCTTGTCCTGCCCGAACGCCTCGGCTTACCGTCATCCCGCGCCGCGATCCCGTGGCGAGCCGCCGCCGGACGCCGAGTCCTGCCACCGGAGGCGGTCGTGGCACCACTTCCGCATGGCAGGAGCGGGGGACCCAATCTCCCGCCGGCCGTCCCCCCAGGACGCCGGCTCGGGGTGAAGCCACCGCCGAACGACCTTCGGCCGTGGCCGGGCGACTCCGGCCCGAACCCGACAGCTCACCTCGTAGGCGTCTGGAGGAGGAGCACAGCCATGTCCGCACGCGGACGTCACCGCCGTCAGCGCGCCCGCGCCCGGCACATATCGCGCATCTCCCTGATGCTCTCCGCCGGCGGAGCCGGCATCGTCCTGCCCCTGGTCGCCTCCGGCACCGCCCACGCCGCCTCGGCCGAGACCTACGAGGTCAAGGCGGGCGACACCCTCTACGAGATCGCCGCCGAGCACGACGTCGACGGCGGCTGGCAGGCCCTGTACGAGGCCAACCGGGACGTCGTCGGCGACGACCCGCGGCTGATCACGCCGGGCCTGGAGCTCGTCCTCGACGAGGACGCCGCCGTCTCCACCCAGTCCGCGCCGGCCGACCAGACCGCCGCCGAAGCCCCGGCCGGGGACTACACCGCGCCGGTCTCGGGACCGCTCGGCACCGCCTACGGCGTCGCCGGCTCGATGTGGTCCTCCGGGCACCACACCGGCGCCGACTTCCCCGTCGCCTCCGGCACCCCGGTCGCCGCGATCACCTCGGGCGAGGTGGTCAGCGCCGGCACGGTGAACTCCTACGGCAACGAGGTCATCATCCGGCACGACGACGGCCGCTACAGCCAGTACGCGCACCTGTCGTCGATCTCCGTGAGCGCCGGCCAGACCGTCTCGACGGGCGACCAGATCGGCCTGTCGGGCTCCACCGGCAACTCCACGGGTCCGCACCTGCACTTCGAGGTGCGCACCGGGCCGGACTACGGTTCGGACATCGACCCGCTGGCCTACCTCAGGGAGCACGGCGTCGACATCTGAGCCGTCCGAGCCGCCCTCGTGCGACAGGGCCCCGCCGCGCACCTTCCCCCTCGCCGGCGGGGCCCTGTCCCCTTTCCCCCGGTCCCCCGTTCCCCCGTCAGTCCCCGAGCCGCTGGTAGGCGCGGATCGCCAGCGTCGCGAAGACCGCCGTCAGCAGCGCCGGCCAGGCGATCGCCAGCGCCAGCGCGTGGTCGGTGGCCCATGAGTCACCGCCGAGGCCCGGGTTGCCGAAGAGCTCGCGGATCGCGCTGACCGTCGCCGACAACGGGTTCCACTCCGCGATCGTGCCGAGCCAGCCCGGCATCATCTCCGGCGCGGTGAAGACGTTGGAGAGCGCGGTCAGCGGGAACGCCAGCGGGAACACCGTCGTGCTCACCGTGTCCGGGTTCCGCAGGAGCAGCCCCAGGTAGATCCCGATCCAGGTGAACGCCACCCGCAGCGCCAGCACCAGCGCCACGGCCAGCAGCGCCCGCCCGAGGCCCCGGTGCCACTCCCAGCCCACCAGCAGGCCGCAGACCACGAGCACCGTCATCTCCAGCGCCGCCCGCATCAGGTCGGCCGCCGCGCGCCCGGTGAGCAGCGCGGTGCGGGCCACCGGCATCGAGCGGAAGCGGTCCACGACGCCGCGCCCGGCGTCGACGGCGATCGCCGCGCCGGTGGCGCCCATCCCGTAGAGCATGGTCATGGCGAACACGCCGGGCACCAGGAACTCCCGGTAGTTCCCGCCGCCCGGCACGGTCATGCCGCTGCCGAAGACATAGCCGAAGACGAGCACGAACATGATCGGCAGCGCGAAGTAGAGGATCAACTCCTCCGGGCTGCGCGCCAGGTGGGCCATGTTCCGGCGGGTCATGGTCCAGCCGTCCGCGACGGCCGCGTTCGGCCTGCTCATGCCGCCACCTCCGTCCGTGCCGCGCCGGGCCGCCCGCGCTCGCCCGTGAGGTGCAGGAACGCCTCGTCCAGGGTGGGCCGCCTGGTGCCGATGTCCTCGACGGCGAGGCCGGCGCCGCGCACCGCGGCGACCACGTCGGTCAGCGCGGTCACCCGGTCCCGGACGGCCACGCTGACCCGTCGGGTGTCCGTGTCGATCTCGGGCGGCCGCCCGTCCCCGACCCGGGCCACGAGCGCGGCCACCGCCTCCAGCTGGTCCCGGTGCCGGGCGACGACTTCCACCCGGTCGCCGCCGATCAGCCCCTTGAGCGTGTCGGGGGTGCCCTCGGCCACCACCCGACCGGCGTCGATGACGGCGATCCGCTCGGCCAACTGGTCGGCCTCCTCCAGGTACTGGGTGGTGAGCAGCACGGTGGTGCCGGACGCGACCAGCGAACGGACGGCGTCCCACACCTGGTTGCGGCTGCGCGGGTCGAGCCCGGTGGTCGGCTCGTCGAGGAACAGCACCTCGGGCGTGCGGACCAGGCTGGCCGCCAGGTCGAGGCGGCGCCGCATGCCGCCCGAGTACTGCCCGGCGTTGCGGCCCGCCGCCTCGGTCAGGCCGAAGCGTTCGAGCAGTTCGTCGGCCCGGCGGCGCGCCGCGCGCGGGCCGAGCTTGAAGAGACGGCCGAACATCACCAGGTTCTGCCGGCCGCTGAGCAGCTCGTCGACCGCCGCGTACTGCCCGGTGAGGCCGATCACCTCGCGCACCTTGTCCGGCCGGCGGGCCACGTCGTGTCCGCAGACAGTGGCCCGGCCGGCGTCGTAGCGCATCAGCGTGGCCAGCGCCCGGACGGTCGTCGTCTTGCCGGCGCCGTTCGGCCCCAGCAGGCCGTAGACCATGCCGGCCGGCACGGTCAGGTCGAGGCCGTCGAGGGCCTGGTGGCCCGGGCTCCCCCCGTAGCGCTTGCGCAGCCCCTCGGCCGCTATGGCGTGGTCGGTCACTGCCGCTCCCCCTCATAACCTTGTACACCGTAGAGTTTCGCTGTACACCGTACAAGGTTCTAGGATCGTGTCAAGCGACGACTGGACCGACGAGGAGAGGGATGGCTGCCGAGCGACGCGGACGGCGGGACCCGGAATACCTGATGGACCTGCTGTGGCGCACCCGGTCGGAAGGCAGCCGGGGGCCGCGCGGCGCGCTCAGCGTGGACCGGGTCGTCACGGCGGCGGTGGAGATCGCGGACGCCGAGGGGCTCGGCGCCGTCTCGATGCGTCGGGTGGCGGAGCGGGTCGGCGTGACGACGATGTCGCTCTACACCTACGTGCCGAGCAAGGACGACCTGCTCGACCTGATGTTCGACGTGGCGTCCGGCCGGCCCGACACCAGCGCCTGGCCGGACGACTGGCGGGGCGGCCTCTCCGCCTACGCCGAGGACATGCGCCGGGTGCTGCTGGCCAGGCCCTGGATGCTCGACGTGCCCATCGGGGCGCCGCCGATGGGCCCCAACAACCTCGCCTGGATGGAGGCCGCGCTCTCCACCATGGCGGACACCCCGCTCACCGAGGACGACATGATGGGCGTGCTGACCATCCTCAGCGGCCACGTGCTCACCGAGGTGCGCCAGCAGCTGACGATGAGCCGGGCGACCCCCCGCACCGGGGTCGACTACGCCGACTGGGACGAGGTCTACCGCCGGCTGCTGACGCGGGCCGCCGCCTCCGGCCACTACCCGACGATCGCCCGGGTGATGGCGGCCGTCACCCAGGACGACGAGCGCGGCCCCGAGGAGGACTTCGTCTACGCGGTGGACTTCATCCTGGACGGCGTGGCCGCCCTGATGCGCACCCGCCAGGCCGTCTGACGGCGGCGACGCGCTAGTTGACGATGATGTAGTTCAGCCGGACGCTGAGGTCGCTGCCCCACTCGACGTTCCCGCGCACGATGATGCGGCCGTCGCTGTGCGGCGCCACGTTGTAGACCTGGAGCCGGGCGTTGCCGATGAACGGTACGCCGTCCGCGTTGAGTTCACAGATCGAGACCGCGACCTGACTGAACGCGTTGACCTGTGCGGTCGGCAGCGTCTCGGTGTGCAGGAACTCCCCGCTCCAACGGAAGTCGGCGAAGTGCCAGAAGGTGCTGGACGGGATCCCGGAGCGCACCACCTTGCCCATGTCTTCGCTACTGCGACTCAATGCGTCCGGAACGAAGTTGGCCGTGGGTATGCCGGAGGTGCCGGCCAGCTGGTCAGTGGCTTCCCCGTGCTTGCTCATGGTCGTCATGGCGGTCTCACCTCGTAGCAGTCGGGAATGTTGCTCTCAGCGTGCCACCGGCCCCCTGAGCTCACCACTCGGCCGCACCCGGACGGGCTCTGACCCGCGAAAACCCCGCTAGGGAAGGTTCCTCGCCATGACGATCCGCTGGACCTGGTTCGTGCCTTCATAAATCTGGGTGATCTTGGCGTCCCGCATCATCCGCTCCACCGGGTAGTCGCGGGTGTAGCCGTAGCCGCCGAGCAGCTGGACCGCGTCCGTGGTGATCTCCATCGCCGCGTCCGAGGCGTAGCACTTGGCCGCCGCCCCGAAGAACGTCAGGTCCGTGTCCTCGCGCTGCGACCTGGCGGCCGCCGCGTAGGTGAGCTGGCGGGCCGCCTCCAGTTTCATCGCCATGTCGGCCAGCATGAACTGCACGCCCTGGAAGTCCCCGACCGGCTTGCCGAACTGCCTGCGCTCGCGGACGTACCCCTTGGCGTAGTCCAGCGCGCCCTGCGCGATGCCGAGCGCCTGCGCCGCGATGGTGATCCTCGTGTGGTCCAGCGTGCGCATCGCGGTGGCGAAGCCGGTGCCCTCCGCGCCGATCATCCGGTCGGCCGGGATCCGCACGTTGTCCAGGTAGACCTCGCGGGTCGGCGAGCCCTTGATGCCGAGCTTCTTCTCCGGCGCGCCGAAGGACACGCCCGCGTCACCCTTCTCCACCACGAACGCCGAGATCCCGCCCCTGGTGCGCTTCTCCGGGTCGGTCACGGCCATCACCGTGTAGTAGTCGGAGACGCCCGCATTGGTGATCCAGCGCTTGACGCCGTTCAGCACGTAGTGGTCGCCGTCCCGCACCGCCCTGGTCTTCATGCCGCCCGCGTCCGAGCCGGCGTCGGGCTCCGAGAGGCAGTAGGAGAACATCGCCTCGCCCCTGGCCAGCGGCGTCAGGTAGCGGGCCTTGAGCTCCCGGGAGCCGGACAGCATCAGCGGCAGCGAGCCCAGCTTGTTGACCGCCGGGATCAGCGAGGACGAGGCGCAGACCCGCGCCACCTCCTCGATCACGATCACCGTCGCCAGCGCGTCGGCGCCCGCGCCGCCGAACTCCTCCGGCACGTGCACGGCGTGCAGGTCGCTGCCCACCAGCGCGTCGAGCGCCTCCTGCGGGAAGCGGCCCTCCTCGTCCACCTCGGCCGCGTGCGGGCCGATCTTCGCCTCGGCCAGCGCGCGGACCGACTCGCGGAGCATCTCGTGCTCCTCTGCCGGGCGGTACAGATCGAAATCCGCGTCTCCTGCCACGTGACCCAACTCCCTCGCGACGAGCGGCATGCTAATGACCGTTAAGTAACATGCATCGTAGGCCGCCACGGCCGCCGCCGACAGGTGGGCTTCCCGACAACCGGCGGACACCGTCGCGGGCTATGCTCGTTGCCATGTCTCCGAAGATCACGGTCATCGGCCTCGGATACCTCGGCGCCACCCACGCGGCGGCCATGGCCGAGCTCGGCTTCGAGGTGCTCGGCCTCGACGTGCTCCCGGAGAAGATCGACCGGCTCAGGCGCGGCGAGGCCCCCATGTACGAGCCGGGCCTCGACGAGCTGCTGCGCCGGCACGTCACCGGGCTGCCGGGATCCACCGGCCGGCTCTCCTTCACGGATTCGCCCGCCGAGGTCGCCGCCTTCGGTGACGTCCACTTCGTCTGCGTCAACACCCCGCAGAAGCCGGGCGAGTACGCCTGCGACATGAGCTACGTCGACGCGGCCGTCGACGCCCTCGCCCCCCACCTCGACCGCCCGGCCCTGGTCGTCGGCAAGTCAACCGTGCCGGTCGGCAGCGCCGCCCGGCTGGCCCGCAGGCTCGCCGAGCTCGCCCCGGCGGGCGAGGCCGTCGAGCTGGCGTGGAACCCGGAGTTCCTGCGCGAGGGCTTCGCCGTCGAGGACACCCTGCGCCCGGACCGGATCGTGGTCGGCGTCACCAGCGAGCGCGCCGAGACGCTGCTGCGCGAGGTGTACGCCACCCCGCTGGCCGCCGGCACCCCCTTCATCGCCGCCGACCTGCCGACCGCCGAGCTGGTCAAGACGGCGGCCAACGCCTTCCTCTCCACCAAGATCTCGTTCATAAACGCCATGGCGGAGATCTGCGAGGCCGCCGACGGCGACGTCGTCACGCTGGCCGAGGCCCTCGGCCACGACGACCGCATCGGCCGCAAGTTCCTGCGCGCCGGCATCGGCTTCGGCGGCGGCTGCCTGCCCAAGGACATCCGCGCCTTCATGGCCCGCGCCGGCGAGCTCGGCGCCGCCGAGGCGCTGTCGTTCCTCCGCGAGATCGACTCCATCAACATGCGCCGCCGCGCCGCCATGGTCGAGCTCACCAGGGAGACGCTGGGCGGCTCGCTGCTCGGCAAGCGGGTCGCGGTGCTCGGGGCCGCCTTCAAGCCCGACTCGGACGACGTGCGGGACTCCCCGGCGCTCAACATCGCCGGCCAGCTCCACCTCCAGGGCGCCGAGATCACCGTCTACGACCCCAAGGGCATGGAGAACGCCCGGCAGGTCTTCCCCACCCTGCGCTACGCCGAGTCCGCCGCCGAGGCGGCGCGCGGCGCGCACGCCGTGCTGCATCTCACGGAGTGGCGCGAGTTCCGCGAGCTCGACCCGGCGGCCCTCGGCGAGCTCGTCGCCGACCGGCAGATCCTCGACGGCCGCAACGCGCTCGACCCGGCGTTGTGGCGCAAGTCCGGCTGGACCTACCGGGCGCTCGGCCGGCCCACGGCCTGAAATCCCCGCCGCTTTCCTCAATAGTTCCTCAACCCCGGCCAATTGACGGTGCGCTGACGCTATCGTCCCCGCATGCCAGAGATCACGGGGACGAAACCACCGACCAGCGCGAATCCGCCGGAGGCGGAAGGCGGCACGGAACTCAAGCGGGTGATGGGGCCGGGGTTGCTCCTGCTCTTCATCGTGGGGGACATTCTCGGCACCGGCGTCTACGCGCTGACCGGGCGGGTCGCCGCGGAGGTCGGCGGCGCGGTGTGGCTGCCGTTTCTCTGCGCCTTCACAGTGGCTTTGCTGACGGCCACCAGCTATCTCGAACTCGTCACCAAATACCCACGCGCGGGCGGCGCGGCCGCCTACTCGCACCGGGCCTTCGGCATCCACTTCCTCACCTTCCTGGTGACCTTCGCGGTGATGTGCTCAGGCCTGACCTCGGCCTCCTCGGCCTCCAAGGCCTTCGCCGCCAACCTGCTGTCCGCGCTGGACGTGGACGGCGACACCGGCCGGATCGCCATGGTCATCGCGCTCGCCTTCATGGCGGCCATCAGCCTGGTGAACCTGCGCGGCGTCGGCGAGAGCGTCAAGGCCAACGTGGCGCTCACCGCCGTCGAACTGTCAGGACTGCTCATCGTGATCGGGGTCGGCGCGTGGGCGGTGCTGCAGGGAAAGGGCGAATTCTCCCGCGTCACCGAGTTCGACACGACCGGTGGTGAAACGGCCTTCGGTGCCGTGACCGCCGCGACCGCGCTCGCCTTTTTCGCGATGGTCGGATTTGAGGATTCGGTGAACATGGCGGAGGAGACGAAGGACCCCGTTCGGACCTTTCCGCGCATGATGCTGATCGGCCTGTGTGTGACGGGTGCGATTTACGTGTTGGTCGCCATCGCCAGTGTCGCTCTCGTGGAACCGGCCGAGTTGGGCGAGGGGGAAACACCGCTGCTGCGGGTGGTCCAGGCCGGCGCGCCCGGATTCCCGATCGACCTGTTCGCCTGGATCACGATGTTCGCGGTCTCCAACTCCGCGCTCATCAACATGCTGATGGCCAGCCGACTGCTCTACGGCATGGCCAGGGAACGGTGCCTCCCCGCGCCCCTCGGCCGGCTGCTGCCGGGTCGCCGCACCCCGTGGGTCGCCATCACCTTCACCACCCTGCTGGCGTTCCTGCTCATCGGCTACGCCGACCTGACGGCGCTCGGCGGCACGACGTCGCTGCTGCTGCTCTGCGTCTTCACCATCGTCAACGTGGCGGTGCTCGTGCTGCGGCGCGACCGCGTCGCCCACCGCCACTTCCGCGCCCCCACCGCCCTCCCGGTCATCGGCGCGGTGCTCTGCGCCTACCTGGCCACCCCGCTCTCGGGCCGCTCCGGCGACGACTACCGGGTCGCCGGCTGGCTGATGCTGCTCGGCGTCGCCCTGTGGGGCTGTGTCTGGCTGGCCAACCGGGCGCTGAAGGCACGCGCCACGGCCGAAGCCGACCGGTCCTGACGGGGCGGACCACCGCTGGTGGTGGCACCGAGGGGTGGGGGGGGGGGGGGGGGACCGCGGCGCGCGCCGCGGCCGCCTCG
>NZ_JBHXFJ010000021.1:0-56287 GCF_042722465.1 Streptomyces sp. NPDC127098 | reverse complement strand
CGGGCCGGGGGGGGCGCCCCCGCGGGGGGGGGGGGGGCGGGGGGGGGGGGGGGGGGGGGGCCCCCCCCCCCCCCCCACCCCTCCGATGCCTCAGCGACCCGCTCAGTGACCCGGGGCGACGCCGCTCAACTCGTTCGGGACGTCCTCCAGCGTCACCGAGTCGGTGATCTCGCCGGAGGCGAGGTCGACCGCGTGGAGTTCGCGGGTGGCGGGCTCAGTCACGTAGGCCGTGGCGCCCCGGGTGAAGATCGCCGGGCGGGGGGCCTGCCACTCCAGCGGCTCGGTCCACTCCTCGTCAAGCACCGGGATGGTGCGGGTGACCTCCGCCGACTCCGGGTCGATGACGTGGATCGCGCCGTCGGTGCCGAGGACGAGCGCCTCGCCCTCGGGGCCGCGGGCCAGCGAGCGGAAGGTGTAGCTGGTGCCGAGGTCCACCCGTCGCAGGTCGCCGGTCTCGGTGTCGATCAACGCGATCTCCTCCGGCCGCTCCAACTCGGCCTCGGCGTCCTGCTTGTAGTCCGCCAGGACGATCGGCGACGCGTCGGAACCGGCCTGGTTGCCCATCCGGCCGTACTCGGTCGGGCTCTCCACCTTGGTGATCTCGCCGTCCCGGTAGATGACGGCGCCGTCCTCGCAGCCGACCACCACCGCCTCGCCCCGCGCCGTGGACTCGCCGTGCACGCCGGGGCACTCCTCGCTGCGCGCGATCTCCGCCCCGTTCTCGTCGAGCACGAGGATGCCGGTGCGCTCCTCCTCGGTGCCGAGCGTCACGACCAACTCGCCGTTGGACAGCTCGATCGCCACGCCGTGGTGCGCGTCGGCCGCCTGGTACGTCTCGGTCTCCGGCAGCTCGGCGGAGTTCAGGTCGCCCGGGTCGAAGCTGGTCACCTCGCCCGTGCCGTCCGCGAACAGCACGGTGCGGCCGGCGTGCCGGACCACGTGGCCGGGGTGCGGGGCCGCGAACTCCAGTTCGGTCAGCTCGCCGGCGGCCGCGTCCAGGACCCGGAAGCCGGTCGGGGTGGACACCAGCACGTGCCGGTCGTCGCCCGCCGGGTTGATCCGGTTGAAGCCGTCGAGCGGGATGTCCGCCGCGACCTCGAACGTCTCGCCGTCGATGACCTGGAGACCGCCGTCGTAGGTGACCACCAGCGGGTCGGCGACGGTCACGGTCGGCGTCTCCTCGGCCGCCGCGTCGGACGACGACGGCGTCTCGTCGGTCGAGCCGCCGCAGGCGGTCAGCGAGGCCGCCGCCACGGCGGCCGTGAACCCCACGCCGGCCTTCCTCAGCCGGTGCCAGGCATGTCTGGCCATGGTTCGAACTCCTTCTCAGTCGATGGGGGTTGGGAAACCTGGGGGGCTACGTCGCGCCGGACAGGCCGTCGGCGATGGCGTCCGCGTTGGCGCGCATCAGCGCGAGATACGTGCCGGCCGGTCCTTCCGGCTCGGTCAGGGACTCGGAGAACAGCTCGACCACCTCGACCCGCAGGCCGGCCTCCTCGGCCAGCACCCGGGCCAGCCGGTCCGGTTGCGAGGAGTCCGCGAAGACCGCCGGCACCCCCGCCTCCTCGACCGCCGTCGCCAACGACTCCAGGTCGGAGGCGCTGGGCGAGGCGAGCGTCGTGCCGCTGGGCACCACGGCCCCGATCACCGTGAAGTCGTAGCGGTCGGCGAGGTAGCCGAAGACGTGGTGGTTGGTGACCAGTTGGCGCCGCCCGTCCGGGATCGCCGCGAACCGATCCGTCATCCAGGCGTCGAGCTCGTCCAACTCGGCGGCGTACGCGGCGGCGTTGGCTCGCACCGCCGCCTCGTCCACGCCGGCGACCTCGGCGACGACCCGGTCCGCGATGGCGTCGGCCGCCGCCCGCACCCGCAGCGGGTCGGTCCAGAAGTGCGGATCGGGCTCGCCCTCCTCGGCACCCGCGTCCGCGCCGAACGACAGCGGGTCGACCTCCTCGGCCACCGCCAGCGTCGGCACGCCCGCCTCGTCGGCCGCCGCGACGTTGCGGGCCACCCCCTCCTCCAGGCCGAGCCCGTTGTGCACCAGCAGTTCGGCGTCCTCCAGCGTGGCCGCCTGCCGGGCCGAGACGCCGAACGAGTGCGGGTCGGCGCCCGGCGCCATCAGCACGGTGACCTCGGCCTCGTCCCCGACCACCCGGCGGGTGATGTCGCCCAGGATGTTGGTGGTGACCACCACGCCCGAGCCGCCGTCCCCGCCGCCCGGCGCGCACCCGGCCAGCGGCAGCAGTGCGAGCGCCGCGGCCACGGCCGGCCGGGCCCTCATCGGCCCGTCTCCACGAGGAGTTCGGGCGCCACGCCCGGGTCGAGGGTGCGGGAGACCCGGAGGTCGTCGGCGTAGTCGATCTCGTGGACGACGCCGGCCGTCGGGTCGTTGACGTAGGCGCGGCTGGTGTCCACCTCGATGACGGCGCCGGCGCCGGGATCGGTCAACGGCTCGGTCGCCGCCGTCTCCGCGCCGTCCCCGAGGGCGTACGCGCGCAGCGCGCCGTCCGGCGTCAGCGCGAGCAGCGTCGCCCCGTCGCCCGGCGCCGCCGCCGCGAGCACCGGACCGGTCTCCGTCAAGGTCCAGGCGCGGTCCGCGAGTTCGAGGGTCCACACGCCGCGCTCGCCGGCCGGCGCGACCAACGTGCCGCTGCCCGGCCGCTGTCCGAACGCCCGGGCCCGCTCGTCCGCCTCCGTGCCCTCCGGGTAGGGGATCGGCTCGCCGGTCAACTCCGCCTCGTCCGCGTCCCCTTCGGCGCGGACGAGCAGCGCGCCGTCCGCGCAGCCGAACACCACGCCGTAGCCGGTGGCGGCCGCGCCGGCCGGCTCGGGACAGGGCTCCGCGACCGCTCCGACCCGGGCGCCCGCCCGGTCGTACACCGCGACCTCCTCGGCACCCGGCACCAGCACCCGGCCCTCGAACGGGACGGCGGCGGCCGGTGCGTCCGCGTCGACCCTGGCCGCCTCGGCGATCTCGCCCGCGTCCAGCGCCTCCCGGTCGAGCAGCACCACCGTGCCGTCCGCGTAGGTCAGCGCGGTGACGGCGAGATCGGCGTGGGCGCCGAGGAGTTGGCCCGCGCCGCCCGGCACCGCGCCCACCACGGTGGGCGGGGTCCGGTAGTGGTGCGCGTGGTCGCCGTGGTCCACGGTCCACGCGCCGCCGTCCAGCACCGTCACGGTGCCGTCGTCCGCGGTCAGGTAGCCGTAACGCCCGTCGCCGGCGAGGCCGTTCAGGCCGTCGGCCGCGGCGTCGAGCGGCGTCACCTCCTCGGTGGTCAGGTCGAGCACCCGCGCCTCGCCGCCGCCGGCCTCGGCCAGCACCAGCCTGGGCTGCGGCTCCGCCAGCTCCTCGGCGCCCGCCACATAGCCGTGCGGCGTCGCCTCGTCGGTGGACGCCCCGGCTCCGGCCGGCGAACCGTCGCCCTCGCCGCCGCCGCACGCCGCGAGCAGCAGCGGAACCGCTGCCAGCGGCAGCCTCCGTCGTCTCCGTATCACGTGGTGAGCCCTGCCTGTTCCCTGCGTGTCGTCCGGATGGTCCGGGTGGTGGTCCTGGTGGTTCGGGTGGCGACGGCCGAGCCGAGCGCCGAGAGGAAGAAGCAGCCGACCGCGACCGCGGCGACGGTGGCGCCGGCTGCCGTGCCGGCGTGCCACGAGATCAGCAGCCCGAGGAAGGTGGCCGCGCTGCCCAGCAGCGCGGCGCCCAGCATGATCAGCGGGATCCGCCGCACCCACAGCGCGGCCGCGGCCGGCGGCGCGATCAGCAGCCCGAACACCAGCAGCGTGCCGACCACGTGGAAGGAGGCGGTGATCGCCAGCGTCACCAGGCCGAGCAGCGCCGCCCGCGCGACGCCGGGCCGCAGCCCGAGGGTCCGCGCCTTGCGCTCGTCGAAGGCGAGCGCGGTGAACGACCGGTGACCGGCCGCCGCGATCACCGAGGCGACCGCCAACGCGACCGCCAGGTAGCCGAGTTCGCGGTCCCTGACCGCCAGCACGTCGCCGAAGAGCAGCCCGGTCAGGTCCACCGCGAACGACTGGGAGCGCGAGACGATGATCACGCCGACGGCCAGCATCCCGGCGAACAGCAGCCCGATCGCCGTGTCCGTCGAGAGCCGGCGCGATCGGCCGAGCGCCGTCACGCCGAACGCCATCGCGCCCGCGCTGAGCGCGGCCCCCAGCAGCGGGCTGCCGCCGAGCAGCGAGGCCAACGCCACGCCGGGCAGCATCCCGTGCGACATCGCGTCGCCGAGGAACGCCATCCCGCGCAGCACCACCCAGGTGCCGGCGAGCGCGCAGATCAGCGAGACGAGGATCCCGCCCCAGAGCGCCCGTTGCACGAAGGACACCTGGAACGGATCGGACAACCACTCCATGGCGTATGACCATACAATGAAAATGAAAATGATTGTCAAACAGCGTGAAGTGAGGTCCGTCATGCCACCCACGAGCCGCGACGCGGTCACCCTGCGCGGCGTCACCGCCGGCTACCCGCGCCGCCCGCCCGCGCTGCGTGACGTCACCGCCCGCGTGCCGCGCGCCGGCCGCACCGCCGTCGTCGGCCCCAACGGCGCGGGCAAGTCCACGCTGCTCGGCGTCGTCGCCGGCGTGCCGCGCCCCACCACCGGGTCCGTCACCCGTCACGAGGACGCCGGCCGCCGGCCGGCCCTCGTGGTGCAACGCAGCGCCGCCGCCGACGCGTTGCCGCTCACCGTCCGCGACGCCGTCGCCATGGGGCGCTGGGCGCACCGCGGCCCCTGGCGGCCCCTCACCCGCCAGGACCGCGCCGTCGTCCGCGACTGCCTCGACCGGCTCGACCTGCTCGACCTGGCCGGGCGGCAGTTGGGCGAGCTCTCCGGCGGCCAGCGGCAACGGGCCCTGGTCGCCCAGGGCCTGGCCCAGGACTCCCGGCTGCTGCTCCTCGACGAGCCGGCCGCCGGCGTCGATCTGGCCGCCACCCGTCGGATATCGGCCGTCCTCGCCGACGCCGCCGAGCGGGGCGTCACGGTCGTCCAGGCCACCCACGACCTCGACGAGGCGCTGCGCGCCGACCACTGCCTGCTGCTCGCCGACGGCCGGCTGCTGGCCGAGGGCCCGCCCGCCGCCGTCCTCACCCCTGAGGCACTGGCCCACGCCGTTGGCCTGCGGCGCTGAGCAGGTCGGGCGAAGCCGGCTTCGGTTCGACGCTGCCCCGAAGGGGCGCGGGTCCTTGACGGCGCCGTGGACGAAAGACGGCCCGTCGTGGCGCTTCCAGCGGAGCGCTCACGCTTGTCAGCGACCCGAGTTGCCCCTAGAGTCCGGCGCGGCATCGCCTTGGGAGCGCTCCCCGAACCCGTACCCCCACTCGATCGAGGGAGCAGCACGACATGAGGAACCGTCTGCGCTGGACGCTGGCCACCATGGGCACGCTCGCCGCCCTGCTGACGACGGCGCCCGCCGCGCACGCCGACGTCCAGATCTGCGACCAGTACGGCTCCACCACCATCCAGGGGCGCTACACCGTCCAGAACAACCGCTGGGGCACCGGCGCCACCCAGTGCGTCAACGTCACCGGCTCCGGCTTCCAGATCACCCGGGCCGACGGCTCCGTGCCCACGGACGGGCCGCCGAAGTCCTACCCGTCGATCTACGTCGGCTGCCACTACGCCAACTGCTCGCCCGGCACCAACCTGCCGCGCCAGCTCTCCACCATCGGCAGCGCGCCGAGCAGCATCTCGTACGGCTACGTCGGCGGCGCCACCTACAACGCCTCCTACGACATCTGGCTCGACCCGACGCCCCGCACCAACGGCGTCAACCAGACCGAGATCATGATCTGGTTCAACCGGGTCGGCCCCATCCAGCCCATCGGCTCGCAGAGCGGCACCGCCACCGTGGGCGGCCGGAGCTGGGAGGTGTGGACCGGCAGCAACGGCTCCAACCGGGTGATCTCCTTCGTCGCCCCGTCCGCGATCAGCAGCTGGAGCTTCGACGTCATGGACTTCGTCGACGTGGCCGTCGCGCGCGGGATGGCCACCAACTCCTGGTACCTGACCAGCATCCAGGCCGGCTTCGAACCCTGGCAGGGCGGCGCGGGTCTCGCCGTGAACTCGTTCTCGGCCTCCGTCAACTAGCCCCTGACCGGGCGGGCGTCGCGGAGCCGCACCGCGCCGCGGCGAGGCGCTGTGGTCGGTGGCGCCAGCCCGCAGTAGGCCGCGGGGAAGGGCCCGGTCGTGCGTCCCCACGGGGCCGCCGGCCGGGCCGCCCGGGCGAGCCCCCGCACCGGGCGGGCGGGACCGCGACGCGCGCGGGACCGCGACGCGCGCGGGGAGCGCCGACCGCGTGGCGCGGAATTCGGATGCCGACGCCGCCTCCGCCGCCCCACAATGCGGTGGCATGCACAGCACCCTCACCGACTACTGGCCGCTCGCCGGCCTCCGGGTCACCACGCCCCGGCTCGAACTGCGACTGCCCACCACGGACGAGCTGGTCCAGCTGGCCGAGCTCGCCTGCGAGGGCGTCCACCCGCCCGAGGAGATGCCGTTCCTCTTCCCCTGGACCGACCTCCCGCCGCCCGAGCGCGGTCGCTCCGTCATCCAGTACCACTGGCGGATGGTGGGCCAGTGGGTCCCGGAGAACTGGGCGCTGGAACTCGCCGTCCTCCACGAGGGCCGGCCGGTCGGCGTCCAGGCCATCGCCGCGAAGAACTACGCCACGCTCCGCCAGGTCGAGAGCGGCTCCTGGCTGGGCCGGGCCCACCAGGGCAAGGGCATCGGCACCGAGATGCGGCAGGCCGTCGTCCACCTGGCTTTCGCCGGCCTCGACGCCACCGACGTCGTCTCCGGCGCGCTCAGCCACAACGCCACCTCGCAGGCCGTCTCCCGCAAGGTCGGCTACCGGCCGGACGGCATCGCCCGCCATGTGGTCCGGGACGTCGCCGTCACCGAGCACCGGTACCGCCTCACCCGTGACGAGTGGGCGGCCGGCGCCGCCGAGCGGCCGCCGGTCACCGTCACCGGGCTCGAACCGTGCCGACCGCTCTTCGGGCTCTGACCCCGGGCGCCGGGAGAGCCGTGCCAGCCTCCTCGGCTGCGCCGCGGCCGCACGCGCGGCGAGGTGTCCCGAGCCCCGTTCGGTGGCAGGGAGTTGAGAGGACGCACACGAAGGGGGAGGGCCTGTGGATCCGGAGATCGCCGCGTTGGCCGGCTCGGCGGGGACGACGATCGTGACGTTGGCGGCCACCGACGCGTGGGAGCGGGCCAGGGACGGCCTCGTCGCCCTCTGGCGCCGGGCGCGCCCCACGGGGGCCGACGCCGTGGGGAACGAACTGTCGACCACCCGCGACGAGTTGGCCACGGCGGGGCCCGAGGACACCGAGACCGAGCGCGAACTGGTGGCCCAGTGGCGCGGCCGGGTCCGACGGCTGCTGGCCGCGCACCCGGAGCTTGCGAACGAACTGCGGGCGCTGCTGGCGGAGTTGACCGAGGAGCAGGGGCGGCCGCCCGCCGCCCCGACCATCACCCAGCACGCCACCGCCTCCGGCAACGCCCGGGTCTACCAGGCCGGCGGCGACCTGCACATCGGCTGAGCGCCGCCGGCCGGCGGCGGCGGACAGCGGCGGCTACGCGCCGCCGGCCTCGGCGTCGGGGCGCTCCACGATGCCCCGCAGGTGGGCGATCGCGGTCATGCTGTTGGGCCAGCCCGCGTAGAACGCCAGGTGGGTGATGACCTCGGCCAACTCCTCCTTGGTCAGCCCGTTGTCCAGCGCCTTGCGCAGGTGGAAGTCGAGCTGGTCGGTGCGGTAGAGGGCGATCAGGGTGGTCACCGTGATCAGGCTCCGGTCGCGCGGCGACAGCTCGGGCCGCTCCCAGATGTCGCCGAACACGAGGTCGTCCGTCAGCTCCACCAACTTCGGCGCGAGATCGCCGATGATCCGCTGTGCCGCGGTCTGGTCCTCCGGCATGCGTCGCTCCCAACGGTGTGACGTCCGTTTCAGGCTAGCCATGGCGCGTGGGAGCCGCCCGCGGGGCGCCGGGACGCGGGGGTCAGCTCCCGTACTGCTTGGTGTCCGGGTGCTCGACCAGCAGGACGTGGGCGTACTCCTCCGCCACCGGCCGGTGCCGCACGCCGCGCCGCACGACGAACAGCTCGCCGGCCCGCAGTGGGACCGGGTCCTGGCCTTCCAGCTCGATGCGGAGGCTGCCGTCCCAGCACAGGAACATCTCGTCCTCGTCGTGGTGGTGCCAGGGGAACGCGCCCTCGACCCGGGCCAGCCGGACCACGGTGGTGTCGTTCACCCGGGCCAGCTCGTGCTGCTGGAAGGGGCCGGGGAGCGCGGCGATCGCCTCGGGCACGGATCGCGCGGCGGTGCCGGTCGTGATGTCTGTCGTCATGACCCGATCCTCACCCTCGTCTGGAGCGCCGCCCAGGGCCAATGCCACAGAATTGGTTCGCCAACCGAGCCAATTCGACCGTCGCGGAGGATCCGGACCATGCCCCTGACCCCGGCCGAGCTGGCCGACCGCCTGGGCCGCTGGTCCTCGGGGCGCGGTCCGCTCCACCTGCTGCTCGCCGCGCGGCTGCGGCGCCTCGTCGACGAGGGCGAGCTGCCGCCGGGCGCCGCCCTGCCGCCCGACCGCGCCCTGGCCGCCGCGCTCGTGGTCGGGCGCGGCACCGTCGTCGCCGCCTACGAGCACCTGCGCGTCGAGGGGCGCATCGTCCGCCGTCAGGGCAGCGGCACCCGGGTGGCGGGGCCGGCCGGGCCCGGGCCGCGCGAGACCACCGGCGCGCCCGTCTTCCTCCACCTGCTCGAACCCGACGACGACGTGATCCAGCTGGCCTGCGCCGCGCCCGTCGCGCCCCCGCCGGTGCTGCTGGCCGCCTACGAGCGGGCGCTGCCCCACCTGGCCACCGTCACCGACGACATCGGCTACCGCCCGACCGGCCACCCGCGGCTGCGGCGTGCCGTCGCCGAGTACTACGCGCGGCGCGGCCTGCCGACCGAGCCCGAGCAGATCGTGGTCACCAACGGCGGCCAGCAGGCGCTCTCGCTGCTGGCCCGCGCCTTCGTGGAGCCGGGCGGCCGGGTGCTGGTCGAGGCGCCCACCTACCCGGGCGCGCTGGAGGCGTTCGGTGAGCGGGCGGCGCACCTCCGAGCGCTGCCGATCGGCCTCGACGGCTTCGAGTCGGCGGTCGCCGCCCCGGCCCGCCGGCCCGACCTCGCCTACCTGGTGTCCACCCACCACAACCCGACCGGGGCCGTCCTGCCGCCGCTCGTCCGCCGTCGACTGGCCCGGGCCGCGGCCGCCGCCGACGTGCCGCTCGTCGACGACGAGGTCCTCGCCCACCTGACCTTCCCGGGACAGGAGACGCCACCCCCGCTGGCCGTGTACGCCGAGACCGGGATCGTCACCGTCGGCTCGCTGAGCAAGAGCGTGTGGGGCGGGCTGCGCATCGGCTGGATCCGCGCCGCCCGGCCGGTCGTCGACCGACTGGCCCGGCTCCGTGCTGTCCACGACCTGGGCGGCAACGTGCCCGCGCAGCTCGCCGCCGCCGAACTGCTGCCGGACCTCGAGGAGCACTGCGCCCGGCTGGCCGCCGAGCGCCGCGACCGGCACGACCACCTGCGGGCGGAGCTGGCGCGGCTGCTGCCCGGGTGGGAGGTTCCGCCCGCCACCGGCGGCCAGACGCTGTGGGTGCGGCTGCCGCACGGCGACGGCGACTCCTTCGCCCAGCTGGCGCTGCGGCACGGCGTGGCCGTGGTCCCCGGCGCCGGCCTCGACGCCTCCGGCGGCAGCCGGCGGCAGCTGCGCCTGCACTCCTTCGCCCCGCCGGAGACCCTGACCGAGGCGGTCCGCCGGCTGGCCACGGCCTGGCGGGTCTATGGCGGCGACCGGGACGACGCCCCCTCCCCGCGGGCGCTGGCCGTGTGACGCGGCCCGGTGGCCCCGTCAGTTTCCGGTGAGGCTCCCGGCGAGTGCCCGGCCGGCGTCGCGGGCGGCGGCGAGCGCCCGGGAGCGCTCCTCCTCGGCGAGGTCCCGCAGGTCCGCCATGGCGGGGGTGACGGCGGCGAGGGTGAGCTCCCGCTTGATGACGGTGAGCTCGGCCTCCCAGATGTCGGCGAGTACGCGCTCCAGGTACGGGGTGGAGTGGTCCCAGCCCGCGCGCGGCGTCCCGGGGCCGTAGCCGCCGCCGAGGGTGGTGACCAGCACGGTGGGGGTGCCCTTCAGCACCGGGGTGGTGGCGCCGGCACCCGCGATGACGAGGTCCACCCAGGTCTTGAAGTGCTGCGAGACGCCGTAGTTGTAGAGCGGCACGGCCAGGATCGCGGCGTCCGCGTCCTGGAGCTCCTGGGCCAGGGTCCCGCCCAGGGCGAGGGCGTCGCGCTGCTCCTGGGTGCGCTCCGCCTCGGCGGCGAAGGCCCCGACGGTGGCGGCCGCCCAGGCGTCGGCGGGCAGCGAGTCGACGCCGAGGTGGCGGCGGGTCACCGTGGCGTCCGGGTGCGCCGCGAGCCACTCGGCCTCGGCTACATCGGCGATCTCGGCGCTGGCGGAGGTGCCGGGCAGGATGCTGGCGTCGAGGCGGAACAGGTTCATGGTCGGGTGTCTCCTCGCAGGGTGAAAGGGGCCGTGGCGGCGCGGGACGGCCGCACGTTCGGCATAAGCGGACTTTACCCCGCTTTCATTCCCGGGGGTAGGTTGAGCCTCGTGGACCGGTCACTCGTGCCCCTGGGAAAGCCGCGCGGCGAACGCGCCGACGCCGCGCGCAACCGTGAGCACCTGCTGAGCACGGCCCGCGCGATGATCGCGGAGCACGGCGTGGAGAAGGTGACGATGGACGGCCTGGCCGAGCGCGCCGGCCTCGGCAAGGGCACCGTCTTCCGCCGCTTCGGCACCCGGGCCGGCATCTTCCGGGCGCTGCTCGACGACGACGAGCGGCGCTTCCAGGAACAGGTACTCTCCGGCCCCCCGCCACTCGGACCCGGCGCCGACCCGGCGCAGCGGCTGATCGCCTACGGCCGCGCCCGCGTGCCCTTCCTCCTGGACCACCTCGCCATCGCGCGGGCCGCCATGGAGCGGAACGGGGGCGCCCCGGAGGACGCGATCAGCATGACCCGACTGCACTTCCGCGTGCTGCTCGGCGAGGCCCGCGTCGAGTCGCCCAGCCTGGACGGCCTCGCGCTCCAGCTCACCGCCGCCCTGGAGGGCCCGCCGCTGCTGTACCTGAACCTGCCGGAGCTGAGCGCGCCCCCGGGACCGGGGGTCGGCCGCTCCCTCGTCGACAGCTGGCAGGCGCTGATCGAACGCGTCGTCTCGCCCTAGGGTCTGTCTGATAATTCCCGGTGGATCAGCGAGCGGCGGATGGCTCCCCCAGACTTCGTCCGGGAGGTGCCCCCACAAGCTGGCAAGGCGCCGGATCGCAGCTCGTACTTGGCCGTACTCGCGCGATTCGGCAACGCAGCCAGGCGGGATGCCAGCCGTCGCGAGCCCGCCGGGGATTGTCAGACAGGCCCTAGCGGCCGGGCACGCGATCGCCTGACGCCGAGGGAGCGTGGCGGCCTGACGTCTCCGGCGGGAACCAGGCCGTCAGGGTCCCCGGGGCGATCGGCAGCGAGACGTGCTCGTGCGCGATCAGCCACCTGTCGCCCGACCGCCGGCAGCCGAGCTCGACCGCGCTGGCGGTGTGACGCCGCGACCCGGCGCCGACGAAGTGGCGCGGGACGCCGGGCGGCCGGCTATCGAGGGGCGACGCCGTCCCGGAACTCGGTGAGCCAGGCCCTGAAGTCCGCCTCACCGTGGAGGAACGTCCCGGTTCCGGTCTTGAGATCGGCGCCGCCCAGGCGGTCCAGTGCGTTCCAGACCGTCTCGTCCTCCAACTCGGGGGCGTCGCCCTCCATGGTCGCCATCGCCCAGTCGGCCGTGTCGCCCGCCGACTCGGGGTCGGCGAGCAGTCGACGCAGTCGGTGTTCGATCTCGGCGCGCAGGTCCGTCACCCGTCGATGGTAGCGCCCGAGCCCGGGCCGTTCCCTCGCGCGGTGTTCAGAACCTGCCGGTGAAGTTCCCGTCGACGTCGAAGGTGTAGTGCACCTTCTCCCCGCCCGTGACATTGACATCCGGCCGGACGATCCGCACGTTGCCCTGTTGGTCCAGGGTCTCGTGCCAGATCCGTTTGGCTCCGGTGGCCGGGTCCCACTCCCTGACCATCCGGCGGCCCACCATCTCACCCGGGTTGCGGGCCTCGGCGATCCGCCCGTAGAAGCGGATGCGGCCGTTCTCCAGTTCCCGGTACCCGCCCTTCCCGTACTTCTTCGACTGCTTGTTGAACTCCCCCATCAGGGACGGGTCGAGTCCGTGCGGAGCAAGGCCCAGGGGGTCGCTCCACGTGTGGGGGTTGTGCGGGTAGGTGTAGTGGTTCGCCGCCGGACCGAGGCCGAGGGGGTCGGGGGAGGTGAACCGGGCGGTGCGCGGGTCGTAGTGCCGGAACAGGCTGTAGTGCCAACCGGTCTCGTCGTCCGCGTACTGGCCGGGGAAACGCAGCGGCGTGGCCGGCCGCTCGCCCCCGCCGCCCGGCACGTCGACACCCCAGACGGTGCGCCTGGCCCGCCACGCCGTGACACCGCCCTCTCCGACCAACTCCACCGGCCCGCCCACGAGGTCGGTGACGATGGCGTAGAAACGACGATCGACCTCGTGGTCGGTGAGGGACTCGGTCTGGGTGATCGGGTGGAGCCCCAGGTAGTCCCACGTCATCGTCGTCTCGGCGGTCGTCTGTTCGACGAGGCTCTCCTCGAGCCAGGAGAAGACGACCCGCTGAGGGACCGTCCCGTCCTCGCGGCGCCGCGCCTTCTCGATCCGGCGACCCAACGGATCGTAGGCGTACTCCCAGCGGGCACCGTCGGGTGTGGTGACCGCCACCAGGTGGTCCTCGGCGTCCCACTCGTAACGCCAGGTGTCGGGCCTGCGTGACAGCCTGGTGCGTTGGCGCAGCACCACGCGGCCGGCGGCGTCGTACTCGTAGCGGGTGTGTCCGGCCCGGGCGACGCGGGAGCCGTCGTAGGCGCGCTCGCCGAGGGAGTCGGAGGGGGCCTCCTCGGGCCAGGTCCCCGCGACCTGGTTGCCGGCCGCGTCGTAGGCGTACCGCTCGGACCAGGCCGGGCCGTCGACGCCGGTGACGCGGCCCAGCGGGTCCAGCGCGTAGGAGACCCCGGCGGCCTCGTCCCGTGTCTCCCGGCGGACGCCCACCAGGTAGGCGTCGGGCCGGTACCGGTAGGTCGTGCGGTGGGGGCCGGTGGCGTCCGGGCCGACGGTTCGCTGTTCGGTCAGCCGGCCGGCCAGGTCCCAGGAACGGCTCATCGTCACGCAGTCGGAGACGTGCCGCGTGATCTCACGCCCCACGGCGTCGTGTTGGAAGGTCAGCAACCGGTCACCGCTGCTCAGCGACTCGGGACGGCCGGCGGCGTCATAGCTCCACCGGCTCGACTGACCTGACGGGGTGGTGCGGGTCAGCACCCGCCCGAGGGGATCGAAGGTCTGGGTCACGGTGCGGTCGTCGACGGTCTCCGACACCAGACGGCCCAGGACGTCCCACTGCCGTTCGAGCCGGCTGCCGGGGCCGGCCGCGTGCGTCAGCCGACCCTCGGGGTCGTGGGTGTAGCTGGTGACGGCCCCGTCGAGTGTCTTGGTCACGATGCGCCCCATCGGGTCGCGCACGTAACCGACCTGCTGCCCCAGGCTGTTGGTGCGGCCGACCAACTGTCCGGCGGCGTCCAGCGTGTAGTGGACGACGCGCCCGTCGAAGTCGGACTCGCCGACCAGCCGACCGGCCGCGTCGTAGGTGTAGTCCCAGCTTCTGTCCAGCGCGTTGACCACCGTGACCAAGCGGAGTTCCGTGTCGCGGTGGAGCTCGAAACGCGAGCCGTCCGGATCCGTCTGGGCGCTCGGCAGGTCGAAGGGGCCGTACTCGAAGCGGGTGGTGTTCCCGTTCTCGTCGGTGTGGGCGAGGCAGTTGCCCTCACCGTCCCAGACCCAACTCCGGGTGTTCCCGAGCGCGTCGACGCTGCGTGCCGGGTGACCCTCCGGTGTCCACTCCATCCGTACCGTGCCGCCCAACGGGTCCGTGACGGCCGTCACGCGGCCCATCGGGTCGTACTCGTAGCTGGTGACCTGGCCCAGCGGATCGACCACGGCGGTCGGCAGGCCGGCCGCGTTGCGGCGGAACTCGGTGCGTCGGCCCAACGCGTCGGTCAGCGCGACGACCGCGCCGTGTTCGTCGTAGCCGTAGCGGGTGCGCTGACCGGCCGGGTCGAGCAGCACCGTCCGGTTGCCGGCCGCGTCATAGGCCTGGCGCCACACCGAGCCATCGGGCCCGACCACCTCGGTCGGCAGGTGCAGCTCGTTGTACTCGGCGCGGATCTCACCGCCGTCGGGACGCACGATCAGGCCGAGATCACCGGCTTCGTCCCACACGTGGCGGGTGGTGCGCCCGAGTGCGTCGGTGACGGTCAGGGAGCGGTCGTAGCGGTCCCACACCTGGCCGGTGGTGTGGCCCAGCGGGTCGGTCCTGGAAACGAGTTGGAAGCTGTCGTTGAACTGGTAGAGCGTCTCGTGACCAAGGGAGTCGGTGACGACCGTGCGATGGTTCTCGAGGTCGTAGGCGTACCCGTACTCCAGGGCGCGGTCGGTGCCGGTGGTGAAGACACAGCGACCCGCCGGGTCGTACTCGTAGGAGTACCAGTAGCCGTTTCGGTCCTCCCAGCGAGACATCCGGAACTGGTCGTCGTAGAAGAACCTGACGGGTTGACCGGAGGAGTTGGTGATCTCGGCGAGGAGGCCGGAGGCGTCGTAGCCGTACGACAGGAGGGTGGGCTGGTCGGGGTCGTTGAGCAGCCGCAGTGCCGTGATCCGGCCGTTCTCGGTGGTGATTCCGACGTGGTAGCCGCCGGAGTGGTGGAGGTCGGTGGGGGCGCCCTGGGCGTCGTAGGCGAGTTGGACGCGGTTGTCGTTGCGGTCGGTGATCGCGATGAGGGGCAGCTCGCCGCCGGGACGGCCCGGAGTGGGAGCGAAGTGGAGAACCTGCCCCGTCTCCCCCTGGCGGACGCTCAGGGGCGCCTGCGGGTGGCCGTCCCATTCCAGGGGCCATCGAGGACCCTCGACGGGGAGGACGGGCTGGCCCGGGATGGGCCTGGGGTAGAGCAGCGTCATGCCGTCGGCGGTCAGCAGCCGGGCGCCGTACTCGTCGAGGACGATGCGTTGATCGAGGGTGGAGGCCCACGACGTGCCGAACCAACCGCCGTCCCGGTAGGAGGAGATGTGGTGACGCTCGACGACCAGCGGCAGCACGCCGGGGAGTTCGATGTCGACGGCGGACATCAGCAGCTCGCCGGTGGCGACGTCCACGGGGTCGCCGCAGGCGGTGCGGCCGTTCATCGGGATGCCCTCGCCCCGGGTACGGCGGCCCAGACGGAGCGCGCCCTGGCGCAGACCGCGCAGTCCGGTGGAGGCGAGGGAGCGTGCGCCGCGGGCGAGGCCGCCGAGGGTGGTGAGGCCCTTCATGCCGGGGATGCAGTCAAGCGCCGCGAAGGCGACGTCCCACAGGGAGGCGCGGCCGTTGGCGTAGTCGTAGAGGGTGTCGGCGAGGACGACGAGCGCGGCGGCCAGCACCACCAAGGCGATCGGCCCGCCGATGATCATGGCGACGATGCCGAGGACGGCGACGACGACCTTGCAGATCTCGACGATGGTGTCCCAGTTCTCCGACACCCAGTGGATCGCGTCCTCCCACCAGGAACGGTTCTGGATGCCGGCGTCGGACGCCTCGTCGATCTCGTCGGCGCAGGCCCGGGCCGCCTCCTCGCGCATCTCCTTCGCATCCAGGGCGAGTTGACGTGCCGCCGACAGCGCCTCCTCGGCGCTGTCGACCCGCGACTGGGCGGAACTGGCCGCGCTCCGGGCGGCGTTCGCGTCCCGGGTCGCGGCCCGCACCTCCGCTTCCGACGGCGGCTCGACGCCCTCCCGCTCGCCCTCACGCTCGATCCGATCGGCCTCGTCCCCGGCCCTGGACACCCAGTCCTGCGCGTCGGACAACGCCGCCTGAGCGGTGGAGAGGTCGGCCTGGGCGCTGATCGCCCGATCCAGGGCCCGGTCGGCCATGCCCTGCGCGGTCTCCAGCTTCGGCCAGTACGTCTGGAGGGCCTGGGCCGCCATGTCGTACGACGTCTGGAGCTTCTGGAGATTGCCCGGCACGCCGTCGAACTCGCTGCGGAACGCCTCGGCCGACAGACCGGCCCAGTCCATCACCGCCCGGTCCTCCGCCATCCCCCTGATGCGGCCGAGCGCCTCGCCGACGTCGTCCGCGAAGGTTTGCAGCGAGTCGGCGAGGGTCCGCACCTCGTCCGGGTCGCCAGGCGTCGGATCCGACTCCATGTCCACCGGTGACCAGTCGGACGGTCGCGCCATGTTTCCCCCAAGTTCCCCGTTCCACAGTGCGCTTGAACGCTACAGAGGGGCCGGGTGGGCCGGCAACGCGCTGCGCGGATCGTCGGTCTCCGGGGTAGGTCCATGAGGCGAGTGCCCGGAGCGCCCTGTCACCGTTCGCCAGTTGATCTTTTGCCCTTCCATGCCTGTTCAGGGTTGCGAACGTCGAACCCGACGCACTTGCTGCGGAGGAGTCGAGCGCGGCGCGGGACATCGCGGAGCTGGCGGCGGAACTCACGGAGATGGCCACGGCCGATCACCGGCTGGCGGTCGCGGCGGGCTCGGCCAGCCCCCGTGACCTGGCGTTCCTCCGGGACCGCACGCTGGTCAACGAGGGCCGCGAGCAGATCTACGGCACAGGGATCGCCGGCGTGCGGGACGGGGCGCCGCGGCCGAGGCCCGCCGCCATCGCCTCGAAGTCCGGTCCCGGACCGCCCAGTTCGGCCGCCGTCCGCTCGACCACGGCCCGCGGCACGTGCACCTGGACGGTGCGCAGCGCCGACGCCGCGCGGTAGCTCCGCACGCTCGACCGGCCCGGCACCCTGAGCTCCAACCGCCCCGGCACCCAACGCCGTTTGGCCGCCCTGCCGCCGCCGTGCGTCGTCCGCATCACCGCCTCCCCGCCCGTGCAGAGCACGGGATGCAGATCGGCCACCCCGGGCAGCGGCAACGCCTCGGCCTCGGGCGCGTGCGCGAAACACTGCACGAGCACCGACCGCCAGCCCGCGTCGCTCCAACTGCAGTAGGTGCGCCGCACGACCCCCGCCATGTCGAAACCGGCGTACGGCCGCAGGTCGAAGTCGGACGAGTCGAACACGCCACAACCCTACGGTCGGCGAGGCCCGCCCGGACGAACACGCAGGCGATCCGGCTTCTCGCCTATGGGCTCGTCCGAGCCGGCCGTGTTCAATCGGACTTCTCGGAACGATTCCCCTCACCTGACGGAAGGACCTGATGAGCACCGACGCCGGTTCGCTGACCTCCCAGGACCTCGATTTCCTGCGCCGCCCCCTGCACGGGTTCCTCTCCGTGGCCGGGGGGCCGACCCCGCCACAGCCCCGGCCAGTGTGGTTCGAGGCCACTGCCGAGGGCACGATCCAGCTGTTCACGGCCCCGGACTCGCCCAAGATCCGGCGCCTGCGCCACGACCCCCGCGCCTCGCTCGTCGTCGCCGCCCCGGTCGGCGAACGCGAGCGCTGGATCTCGATCGCCGGCCGCACGACGGTGGAACCCGACGGGGCGCACGAGCTGTGCACCCGCCTGGCCGCCCGCTACTGGGACCTCGACGACCCGGCCCGCGCCGCCGAACTCACCGAGATGCTGGCCGGCGACTGGGTGCGTCTCGTCATCCACCCGGAGAGCGTGAGCCGCTACACCAACTGACCACCGCAGATTGCCGCTCCCGGGGTGCGGGGGCAACCACGCGGCCGCCCGTGCCGTCTCACCTGCCGACACGCGGGCGTGCGTACTGTCGTTCGTCCACCGGGCACCGTCGCTGGAGGCACTCATGGCCGTGGTCGGCCTGTTCTGGATCACCGAGGACTCCGTGTGCCTGGGCGCCGCGCCCGTCGGCACGGCATCCGGGGTACGGCTGACGGAGGACGGTGTCGAAGTCCTGGGCGACGACCGCGGCGCGGCGTGGAGTTGGGGCGAGGTGCGGCGGATCGAGGTCCGTGACGTGCCCGTGCGGTCCGCCGCCCGCCGCCTGGTGTCCATGGCCTTCGACACGCTGTACACGGCGGTGACCGGCGACGGTGAACTCCCGCCCGCCTACACGGTGGACGTGGAGACCGCCGACGGCACCGTCGAGGTGAGTGTCGTCTCTGCCGTCACCGGCGGGATCTACACCCCCGATGAGTACGAACTCTCCCGCACGCTCCTCGGCCGGCTCGTCGACGGCGGCGCGAAGGTGGGTGACCTGCTGGCGTGGCGCCGTGACCACGCGGCGGACGACACCCCGCCCCGCGAGGAGCGCGAAGCGCTGCTCCGTAAGTGGGCCGAAAGCGCCTAGGGATTCACCGCGTTGGGCATCCACGCCCGCAACGGCCGCTGGATCAGCTCCCGGTAGGAGTGGTGGGACGGGTGCCGCCCAGCGTGGTCACGCACCCAGTGCGCGACCTGTTCCTCGTCGGCGAGGACGTCGGAGGCGTTGAGGCAGACGGCGCACTGGGCGCCGAAGACGGTCGGCTCGGCGTCGGGCTCGTCGTCGAGGGCGACGATCCACTCCTCGAACCGGTAGACGGAGCGGGTCACTTGGGGTCCCCGCCGTTCCTGCTCAAACGGTTCGCCTCACTCCGGGCGTTGACCTCACGAAGCCGTTCACGCAGCCGATCGGCGGTGCTTTCATCCGGCTCAGGGGGTGTTGGCGTGTCGTTCATGGATGCGCTCCCCTCCACCTCGGCGCGATGGCAGACGGCAACCGTATTGCTGCGGAGAGGAGCGTCACAACTGTGTGTCGCGATGGAGTTGGGGAGATCCTGGGGCGGTTTGCACCGCAGGTCAGCTCAGGCGTGCGAACCGGTTGGTCTTGATGCTGTGAAGAAGCGCGTGGAGACGTGGCGGGTCGGTCGCTGCTATCACATCCGGCGCATCACTCTCTCGCACTTCCAGGAGGCCGCCGGAGCGGGCCAACTCCAGGCAGTTCCCGGCTTCTGACGAATACGACGACTTCTGCCAATGGGTGTCCGGCATTTCCGCCTTCCTAGAGGTTGCGCACGATATCCAGAATGAGATCGAGCGTCTTCTCGGGGCTGACGGCCAATTCTTGCACGCGCTCAATGATGGCTCGGTAGTTCTTCAGATGCGTCTCGGCGTCGAGCAGGACGGACGCGTGGCCGGAGTCCAGTTGGACCGTGTCCAGCGCGGGCACCGCTCCGTCGGCGTAGAGCATGGTGGTGCCCGAGCCCGGGAAGGCGCCTGCGGTGAACGGAACAACGCGCACGGTGGCGTTGTCTCGGTCTGCGGCCTCGAGCAGGTACTCCAGCTGACTCCGGATAACCTTGCGGCCGCCGTTCTGAATCCGCAGAGCTGCTTCGTGGATGATGAAAGTGCAGTGGGGTGCGTCTGCCCTGTCCAGAAGGTCTCGGCGTCTCATCCGATGTGAAAGTCTGCGGCGAAGTTCGACGGGGGTCAGGGTCGGAACGGCCGTCGCGAACACCGTCCTGGCGTATTCCTCGGTCTGTAGCAACCCGGGGATGTGGGTGACCTGCATGGAACGGAGCGCCCTCGCGTGATGCTCCAGCTCCGCGAGGTCCAGCCAACTGGGCGGGAGCGTCCCGCGGTACTCCTCCCACCAGCCCTTGACGCGCTCGTCGGCCATCATCGCCAGCGCGTCCACGTACGTCTTGTCGGGACAGGCGTAGGCGCGCGCGAAGGTGCGCACGCGCTCCGCGCTCACACCGAAGCGACCTGACTCCGTGTTGCTGATCCGGGCGCGGTCCATGTTCAGGAGGGCTGCCGCATCACCGCCGTTGAGGCCGGCTCGCTCCCGCATTTTGCGCAGCTCAGCGCCAAGGCGGCGCTGTCGGGCGGTAGGTGCTGACCTGGGCGGCATCCGTTCCCCTTCCTGTGTTCGGTCACGTGCTCTCCGTACTCTTCCACGAGTCGGAGGGGTCGGCAAAGCTATGACAGACAGCGTAGAAATTGTCTTCCCTGGTGCCGTATAGTCACGGCAGTCTCACGTTGGGTAAGTAGACGAACCCGCTCCGCACCCAACCGCGTTGGGAGGGAACCGCAACCATGTCGACCGCCGTCGCCCGCTCCTACCACCTCACCGCGCCGAACGTCGTGGACACCCCGCGGCTCGCGCGGAACCACGTCGCCGGACTGCTCACCCTCGCCGGGCACGGAGAGCTCGTGGAGACGGCGCGACTACTTGTCAGTGAGGCGGTAACGAACGTGTACCAACACACCGCCGTCGCGCGGCTCTCGATCCGTACCGACATCGGTTCCGCGCGGGTTCGGGTGGCCGTGAGGGACGCCGCGCCGCGCCGTTGGCCGGCTGTCAACGGTCTTGAGCCCGACGCCGAATGCGGCCGTGGCCTGGCCCTTCTCGACATGCTCGCCGCCGCGTGGGGCGTGACGTACCACGGCGCTCCGCGGCCGGAGGCGAAGTCCGTCTGGTTCGAACTCCGGTCCGGCGGCGGTTGCTAGCCTGCTGTCCTGTTCAGGACACACGGGGGAACGACATGAGTGGCATGCAGGGTTGGCCGGGCGCGGGTTACCCCCCGGCGCCCGGTCCTGGTGGTGGGCCGGGCAACACCGCCGACAACAGCGGTAAGCGGTTCGGGATATGGGCCGGCGTCATCGTGCTGACCGTGCTCGCCTCGTTCGGGCTGGCCGCGGCGACCGGCGCGGACGCCCGTGGCGGTGGGGCGAGCGCCGCGGGGCCTTCGGACCTGCCGACGTTCGACGGCGCGGGCGGCACGGACGGGCTTGAGGACCTGGAGGACTTCGAGATGCCGGACGACACCGGCCTCGGGGACGACACGAGCGGCGGCGGCCTCGACAGCGGCAGCGGCGGTCTGGACACCACGGAGCCCACGCCCGAGCAGCCGAGCGACCCCACGCTCGACGCCTTCCTGGCGGTGAGCCAGGGCGACTGCCTCGCCAACTGGATGACCGACGAGACCACGTGGACCTCCGACGTCCCCGAGGTGGTGAGCTGCGACGACGAGGCCGCCGCGCTCTGGGTCTCGCAGACCACCGAGTTCGCCAGCGACTGCCCGGCGGGGGCCGGTCAGTCCTACTTCAGCTACACGTCCTACAGCGCCGACGCGCAGAGCGTCTATCTGTGCGTCACCCGGCAGTTCGACGTCGGCCAGTGCTTCCTCGGCATGGCGGACGGCAGCGCCAACCTCCTGAGCTGGGTGGACTGCGAGGGAAGCATCGCGCCGCCCTACAGCCAGCTCTACAACGTCACCGCCGTCTACTCCGCGCCGGCCAACACCGATGGCGAGGAGTGCCGTTCGGCGTCCGGTGACGACTTCTGGTGGTGGACGCTCGACAACGACTCGGTGCTGTTGTGCGCCGTGATCTACCGCTGAGTTCGGGGGAGACGCAGTGAGCAATCCATACCAGCAACCGCAGCCGCAACCGCGGCCCAACCCGTACCAGCCGACCCAGCCGGCGATGCAGCCGATGCAACCGCCGCAGCCGCAGCCGGGTTACGGCTACCCGCAACCGCCCCAGCCCGGCTACGGGTACCCGCAGCCGGCCCCGGCGCCCGGCATGCCCGGCGGGTGGCCGGTGCCCGCGCCGCGCAACGGCAACCCGGGGCTCGCGGTCTTCCTGACGCTCGGCGCCACCCTGGCGCTGATCCTCGTCTACGGCTTCATCACCGGCGCCGTCGTCGACTTCGACGCGCTGATCGAGGAGGCGATGCGCGACGGCACCGACCCCGACGTCGCCCAACTCACCTGGCTCGCCGCGCTGCTCGGCGGCGTGATCGGGCTGCCGGCCGGCAGGTTCGCGCCGGGCCAACAGGGGTTCTACTGGCTCGCCGGGGTGGCCGCGCTGGGCGCCGTGTTGGTGGGGGAGACCTTCGCCACCGCCGTCCTCGCCTCCGAGAGCACGGACGGGGCCAAGAGCGCCTTCGAGTTCTTCTTCGAGGACTTCGGCGACTGCTGGGACGGCTGGACCACCGACGCGCACGGGCTGACCTGGCTCTTCGTGGCCCTGGCGCCCGCCGCCGCGGTGTTCACCGGTTATCTGCTGGGGCAGACCAGGCGCCCCGCGTAGCCTGACCGCCATGAGTGCGAACGTGGGTACGAGTGAGGCCACCCGGCAGGCCGTTCAGGAACTGTTGGGGCGGATGGGGGAGGGCGACCCGGCGCGGATCGCCGAGCTGTTCGCGGAGCCGGTCGACTGGCGGGTCGACTGGCCGGCGGACGAGCACGGCCGGGCCGCCACCCCGTGGATCCGCGACCGCTCCACCCAGGACGACGTCGCCGACCACTTCCGTCAGCTCGGCGAGCACCATGTGCCGGGCGAGGCCGGCACGGTGATCGAGCGGATCCTGGTGGACGGCGCGGACGCCGTCGTCACCGGCGAGATCCGGCTGACGGCCAAGCCCACGGGCCGCCCCTACCGCTCCCGGTTCGCCCTCCACCTCACCGTCGAGGACGGCCTGGTCACCCGCTACCACGTCTACGAGGACAGCCTGGCCGTCGCCCGGGCCTTCCAGGCGTAGCCGTCAGGCGAGGACCGCCGTGGCCTCGATCTCCACCAGGTGCTCGGGCACGTCCAGCGCCGCGATGCCGAAGAGGGAGGCGGGCGGCACCGGGTCCACGCCCAGCTTCGCGACCGCCCGGGCCCGGCCCTCCAGGAAGAGCGGCATCTTGTCGGGGGTCCAGTCGACGACGTACACGGTCAGCTTCGCCACGTCGTCGAAGGAGGCCCCGACCGCGGCCAGAACGGTGGCCACGTTGAGGTAGCACCGCTCGACCTGGGCGGCGAGGTCGCCCTCGCCGATCGTCGTCGCGTCGGCGTCCCAGGACACCTGCCCGGCGATGAAGACCAGCCTCGATCCGCTCGCGATCGACACCTGCCGGTAGACGTCGATCTCCGGCAGTCCCTTCGGGTTCACCAGCGTGATGGCCATGGTGCGCTCCTGTTTCCTTCGCTCTCTTGTGGTTACTGGGAAACCGTAGGAGAGTGGCGGCTGACATGGAAGAACGCACTTTTCGGTGACTGGGGAACCGCATGGTGACCAAGCAGTACACGGGCTCGGCCGACGACGCCGACCTGCGGCGCGCCGACTCGCTGGCGCGCGAGATCTTCTCGGACGTCGCCAACAAGTGGGCGCTGCTGATCATCGAGGCCCTCGGCCAGCGGACGCTGCGCTTCAGCGAGCTGCGGAACGAGGTCGAGGGCGTCAGCCACAAGATGCTCACCCAGAACCTCCGCATGCTGGAGCGCAACGGGCTGGTGGAGCGGACCGTGCATCCCACCGTGCCGCCGCGGGTCGACTACCGGCTGACGGAGGCGGGCCAGGGGCTGCGGAAGACGGTCGACGCGATGTGCGACTGGACCCACCGCTACCTCGGCCACATCGACGAGGCCCGCCGCCGCTTCGGCAGCTGACGAGGGCGTCGGACGGCGGAGGAGAACCGGACCGGCTCACACCCCGGGCAGCGGGTCCTGCTCGACGGGGCGCTCCGGCGGGCGCGGCGCCTGGCGGAGGGCGAGCTTGGCGCGGCAGTCCGGGCCGAGCCCCCACAGCCGCGCCTCTCGGTCGTGCAGCGGCCGGCCGCAGAGCCGGCAGGTGACGCGGGGCCGGCCGCCCTCGCCGGCCATGGCCGACGGTTCGTCCGCGCCGGGCAGTTCCAGGTCCACCGCTTCCATGGGCACCGGTCTATCACTCGTCCCGCGGGGCGACCAGCGGGAAGAGGCGGGCGATCGCGGCGACCGGCGCGGCCGCCGCCGGCCGGCCGCGCCGGTCGGCGTAGGGCGCGAGGAGGGCGCGGATCTGCTCGCCGAGCCGGGCGAGCTCGTCCGGAGTGAGGTGGACCACGGCGGAGAACGCCTCGTCCCGCCGCCACTCCTCGGGCGCCGCCTCCCGATGGGCGAGCCAGCGCTGGTAGCTCTCGTCCTCCAGGCCCCTGGCCAGCACGGCGAAGTCCTCGTCGGCCGGCTCCGCCGGAGCGCGCAGCCGCCACGGGCGGACCCGGCCGCCGCCCGGGTGCGGGGCCTCCTCGATCAGGCCGTGCCTGGCGAGCTGCCGCAGGTGGAAGGAGCAGAGGCCTGAGCTGTGGCCCAGCCGGCGCGCCGCCTCGGTCGAGGTGACGGTGCCGAGCTCGGCCAGCAGGTCGAGCAGTGCCCGCCGCACGGGGTGCGCCGCGAGGGAGCCCTCGGCCGGGCCCGCGGGGAACTCGTCTTCTTCGGTCACTTTGCAAAGTCTGGTACTTTGCAAAGCGCAGGGTCAAGTCCCGGGTCAAGTCCCGGAGCCCAGGAAGGAGTTGGCGCCATGGCCGCCGTGCTGGTCCAGGGGCAGCCCGTCGACGCGTACCCCACGCCCCCGCCCGAGGCGGCGCGCGGGTCGCTGCGCCGGATCACGGTGATCGGCGAGGAGGTGCTGCACCGGCCCTGCCGCGAGGTCACGGAGTTCGGCTCACCCGAGCTGGTCACGCTGGTGGACGACATGTTCGCCACCCTCGACGTCGCCGAGGGCGCCGGGCTCGCCGCCAACCAGGTGGGTGTCGACCTGCGGCTCTTCGTCTGGGACATGACGGACGAGTGGGGGGTGCGGCACGTCGGGCACCTCGCCAATCCGGTGCTCGACGAGGTCCCGGCCGAGCGGCGAACGCTGCTGGAGGAGCCCGAGGGGTGCCTCTCGGTGCCCGGGCCCTATGTGCCGCTGGCCCGCCCCGACCACGCCGTCGTGCGCGGCGTCGACCTCGCGGGCCGGCCGTTGGTGATCGAGGGTCGCGGCTACTTCGCGCGCTGCCTCCAGCACGAGACCGACCACCTGAACGGGCGGCTCTACGTGGACCGGCTCGCCGCCCGCGAGCGGAAGGCCGCGCTGCGGGAGATGGGGTCCCTGCGGGACCAGGTCATCGCCCGCCGCGCGGCCCGGGCCGAACAGCGTGGAAAGAAGGAGCAGGAGAGGGGGTGAGCCAGCCGGTCACTCCTGGCCGACCGTGACCTCCTCGTCGTTGCGCAGCTGGTTCATCAGCGCCTCGGTCTGCTCCATGTCCCACTGCACCGCCGACTGCCCGTCGGGGGTCTGGAACCCGGGGTCGGCGACCGGGATGTTCATCCGGTTGGCGCCGCGCATGCCCCAGAACATGGAGCGCAGGTCCCACAGCGACATGTCCTCGTCGACGATCAGCGAGTCGAGCGACGCGTTGGCCACCGGGAAGAGGCGGAACGGGTTGAACAGCGTCGACGGCGAGGCGGCCTGGTCGGCGAGGGTGCCGAGGAACTCCTGCTGGTTCTGGGTGCGGCCCAGGTCGCCCTCGGCCTCCTGGTACCGCTGCCGGTTGAAGGCCAGGGCCTCGGCGCCGTTCATCTGCTGGCAGCCGGCCTCGAAGTTCGCGCCGGAGTTCTCGTCCTGTATCGCCTCGTCCAGGCACATCTCGACGCCGCCGAGAGCGTCCACCACGTTGGCGAAGCCGGCGAAGCCGATCTCCACGTAGTGGTCGATGCGGATGTCCAGGTTGTACTCGATGGTGCGGGTCAGCAGCCAGGGGCCCTCGATGGAGTAGGACGCGTTGAGCTTCTGCTGCTGCTCGGGGATGCGGTTGCCGGACTCGGAACCGGTGAACTCGGGGATGGTCACCCAGGAGTCGCGGGGCAGGCTGACCATGGTGCTGCCGTTGCTGCCGACGTGCAGCAGCATCATCGTGTCGGTGCGCTTGCCCTCCACGCTGCCGGTGTGCAGGTCCTGCTGCTGCTCCTCGGAGAGGCCCTCGCGGCTGTCGGAGCCGACGATCAGGTAGTTGGTGCCCTCGCCGGCGGCCGGCCGGTCCTCGACCACCGAGAGGTCGACCTCGCGGCGGAGCTTGCCGTCCGCCCAGAAGTAGGTGGCGGTGGCGACCGTCACCAGCGCCAACACCAGGGCGAGCGCCGTGTAGCCGATGCGGCGGCCCCAGCGGGGGCGGCCAGGCGGGCGCGAACCGTAGTCGTCGCCCGGCGGCGGGGGCGGGGGACCCTGACGGCCGGCGCCCCGGTAGATCTGGCCGTCGTTGTATCCGGAGTCGTAGCCCGGGTCGTACCCGCCGGCGTAGCCGGGGCCCTGGGCGGGCCCGGGGCCGGCCGGCTGGTACGCGTCGTGTTCGGGGGAGCGCTGGCGCGGGGGTCTCTGGACGTGCGGCATGACCCGCGCGCCCTCGGGCGTGGGGCGCCGGTTCCGGTTCTGGTCGTCGTCGGTCCATCCGTCGGGCCAGTCGCTCATAACACAGCAGTGTGCCTGGGTGAAGACGACCCGCGGGAGGTGGGGTGCGGACTGTGGCCGACCTGACACAAATGGTCGCCCTGGGTGTCCGCGCCGGTGCTGTCTAGTCTGAGAAGATGACCGATCTCCCCGGGAAGCCCACCGCGGCCTCGCGCACCACGCTCTCCCACATCATGTCGCCGAACGACGTCAACCTGCTGGGCACCGTGCACGGCGGCGTGATCATGAAGCTGGTGGACGACGCGGCCGGCGCCGTCGCGGGGCGGCACTCGGGCGGGCCGGCCGTCACGGCCTCGATGGACGAGATGGTCTTCCTCGAACCGGTCAGGGTCGGCGACCTGGTCCACGTGCACGCCCAGGTCAACTGGACAGGACGCACCTCGATGGAGATCGGCGTGAAGGTGCTCGCCGAGCGGTGGAACGAGTCGCGGCCCGCGAGCCGGGTGGCCACCGCCTACCTGGTGTTCACGGCCGTCGACGAGAACGGCAAGCCGCGACCGGTGCCGCCGGTGATCCCGGAGAACGACCGGGACCGTGGCCGCTACCAGGAGGCGCAGATCCGCCGCACCCACCGGCTGGCGCGGCGCCGGGAGATCCAGGAGCTCCGCGACCGGGCGCGCGAGCGGCCGTAGGAGAACGGCCCTTTCCGCCGGTCAGAGCCGGGCGATGCGGGCGTGCCGCTGGCGCGGGGCGCGGCGCGGCGGGACCACGCCGGCGAGCAGGATCAGACGGGTGGCGCGGTACCGCTGGCCCGCGTAGGGGGCGAGCAGCTCCAGCATCCGCTCGTCGTCCGCGTCCCGCTCGCCGGCCAGCGCGTGGCCGACGACGCCGGGCAGGTGCAGGTCGCCGACGGTGACGGCGTCCGGCGCGCCGTTGCTGCGCTGTAGCGTCTCCGCCGCCGTCCACGGGCCGATGCCGGGCACGGCCTGGAGCCGGGCCAGCGCCTCGGGCAGCGGCATCGCGGCGGCCTCCTCCATCCGGCGCGCCAGCCGCGCGGCGCGCACCACGGCCGCCGAGCGCTTGCCGTCCACGCCGGCCAGGTGCCACTCCCAGGACGGCAGCAGCACCCAGGTCCGCGGCTCGGGCGGCACGTAGAGGCCGAGCTCGGCGCCGGGGCCGGGGGCCGGCTCGCCGAAGCGGCGCAGCAGCAGCCGCCAGGCGCGGTAGGCCTCCTCGGTGGTGACCCGCTGTTCGAGGACCGAGGGGATCAGCGACTCCAGCACCAGGCCGGTGCGGACGAGCCGCAGCCCGCGGTGGCGGCGCAGCGACTCCGCGACCAGCGGGTGGTGGGCGACGAACGCGGCGGGGTCGTCGTCCGCGCCGAGCAGCGCGGGCAGCGTGTCGAGCGCCCAGTCGGCGCCGGGGCCCCAGGCGGTGGCGGCAAGGGCGCCGCCCGTGCCCTGAGTCAGCCGCAGGGTGACCGGGCCGAGCGGGGTGCGGCTGGCGCGCCACAGCGTGCCGTCGGCGGCGGCCTGGAACGCCGGGTCGTAGGGACCGCGCCGCAGCACCATCAGGCTGCGGCGCGGGTCGTACGGGCCCTGCGGGGTCCAGTCACGGTGCGGCACGACCGGCAGGCTACCTGGCCGCTGGCCGCTGGCCGCTGGCCGCTGGGGCTCAGCCGTGTGTCGGTCCTGCCGGTCCGGCGGTCGGCTGTCTGTCGGGGGGCTGGGGTGCTGCGCACCGGCGGGTCGCCGGCGATCGGCGAGATGCCGACACCGGCACCCCGCTTCGGCAGGCGGCCGCCGGCTGACGGCCCCCGTAGTTCGGCGGCCGTGGTGCGGGTCCGCTGGCCGCTTGGGCTCAGCTGCGTGTCGGTTGCGCCGGTCCGGCGGTCGGCCACCTGCCGGTTCGCTGGCCGCTTCGGGAGCCCGCCGGCTGGCTACCGGCCCTGGAGTTCGGCGGCCGTGGTTCGGATGGTGGGGAGCTGGTCGTAGAGCTTGGCGCCGGGGCAGTCCGTGGCGTACGCGTCCTGGTGCCCCGACACGTTGTCGAGCTTGACGGTGGTTCCGGACGGCCACTGGCCGCCGCTGCTCGTGCGGTTGCTGGCGCCGCTCGGGTCGCCGTCGTGCAGGCCGAGCTTCCAGGCGACGAGCCGGGAGAGCGCGTCGCGGGCCTCGGCGCTCACTCCGGTGTCGCTGTAGGTGCCGAGGACGGCCACGCCCGCGCTGTTGTGGTTGAAGCCGAGGGTGTGGGCGCCCTGCACGGGCTCGGCGACGCCGCCGGCGCGGCCCTCGTAGACGGTGCCGCACTTGTCGACGAAGAAGTTGTAGCCGACGTCCCGCCAGCCCTGGCTCTCCACGTGGTAGCGGTAGATGCTCCGGATGAGGGAGGGGGCCTCGGAGCAGGAGTAGTCGTTGCCGCTGTCCGTGTGGTGCACGAAGACGGTCGTGACGGTGTCCGTGTAGGCGTAGCCGCTCTCCCGCAGGCTCTCGTCGGCGCCCCAGCCGGCGCGGGTCACGATCGGCGGTCGCGCCGCCCCCTGGGCGCCGGCGCCGGCGCTGGCGGCGGTGGCGGCGCGCGGCATCAGGTCCTCGGCCCTGAGCCGGGCCCCGGAGCCGGGGACGTCGTCGGCGCCTTCGGCGCCTGGGTCGACCAGTTCGAGGCGCAGCCCGGCGGGCAGCTCGTCGGCCGGCGCCTCGTCGTCGCCGGCGGCCGGCAGTACCCGGACCTGGACGCCGTCCGACGGGCCGACCCACAGCGGCGCGGTGCCGCCCCGCAGCGTGCCGCCGGTCGCCTCGGCCGAGTCGGGGTCGGGGGCGTGGTCCGGCCCGACGGCGAGCCGCTGCCACTCGGACCAGTCGCCGTTGCCGGCGTCCCTGGTGCGCACCCGCACCTCGCCGTTCAGCGCGGCCCCGGCGTCCGTCCAGACCACGCCGAGCAGCGAGAACGGTTCGGTGCCGGTGGCCGGCAGGCCCTGGACGGGCGGTCGCTCGGGCCGCTCGGTCTGCTCGACGCCGCCCTCGGGTTTCGGGCGGGCGTCGGGCGGCCGGGCGGGGCCGATCGCGGCCAGGGGCTCCAGGGCGAGCGACTGGCGGCCGCCGGCCGGCGGCGGCGCCGGGGCCGTGGCCGGCTGTCCGGTGGCGAGGGCGGGCGCGGTGAGCAGGGCGGCCGAGCAGGTGGTTCCGATGATGGAGGCAAGCAGTGCACGCATGGCAACGATCTTGGGCATACCCGGGCAGATCTGTCCATTCATGGAGTAATCGGGTGAGCGCGAAGCGTGCTCACGCCCACCCCTCGCGACGGCCGCCACCGCCCGCCGCGGCGCGCCGCCCCGGGGCTACCCTGGCGGCGTGAACACCGCCGACCGCACCCCCGCCGACCTGCTGCGTTCCGCCCTCGCCGCCGACCCGGGTCGGCCGCTGCTCACCTACTACGACGACGCCACGGGGGAGCGCGTCGAGCTGTCGGCCGCCACCCTCGCCAACTGGGTGGCCAAGACCGGCGGCCTGCTCCAGGACCAGCTCGGCATGGCGCGCGGCGAGCGGCTCGCCCTGCTGCTGCCCGCCCACTGGCAGACCGCCGTCTGGCTGCTGGCCGCCGCCGCCACCGGCGTCGTCGTCGAGATGGACGGCGACCCGGCCGAGGCCGACCTGGTGGTCGCAGGGCCCGACCGGCTCGACGAGGCCCGCGCCTGCACGGGCGAGCGGATCGCGCTGGCGCTGCGCCCGCTCGGCGGCCGCTTCCCGCAGCCGCCGGCCGGCTTCGCCGACTACGCCGTCGAGGTCCCGGCCCACCCCGACACCTTCGCCGCCTATGACCCGCCGGGGCCCGACGACCCCGCCCTCGTGGTGGCCGGCCGCGCCCTCACCGGCGGCGAGCTGCTCGCCGCCGCCCGCGCCGACGCGGCCGAGCGCGGCCTCGGGCCCGGCGCCCGGCTGATGTCGCTGGCCGGCTACGACAGCTGGGCCGGGCTCTCGGCCGGCCTCTACGCGCCGCTCGCCGCCGGCGGCTCCGTGGTGCTGTGCCGGAACGCCGACCGGCTCGACGCCGGGGCGCTCGCCGCGCGCCGGGAGAGTGAGCGCGTCACCCACTTCGCCGACTGACGGTGGCCGGGGCGCTCCGGCGCCCCCAGGATCGACACCATGAGGGTGCCGAGACAGCCCGCCTACCACGCGCCGGACCGCGCCGCGGAGCCCGAGTCCGCCTGCCGGGTGCCGCCCGCCGGTTGGCGCCGCCGGTGGTGGCGCCGGTCCTGGCGCCGCGTCAGGTTGCGCTGGGTCGCCGCGGCGCTCGCGCTGGTGGTGCTCGGCTCGGCCACCGCCGGCTGGTGCTACCTGCGCGGCCTCGACGGCAACATCGTCACCGACGTCACCACCGCCGACGAACTGGAGCGGCACCGCGCCGAGCGCCCGGCCCGCACCCCCGGCGAGGCGAAGAACATCCTGGTGATCGGCGTCGGCGACCGTAGCCCGGACACCGTCCTCCTCTTCCACCTCGCCGGCGACCGGCGCAGCGCCACCGCCGTCGCCCTGCCCCGCGCGCTCGCCGTCGACGTGCCGCGCTGCACCGGCGTCGACGGCACCGGCCTCGCCGCCCGCCGCGCCACGCTCGACGCCGCCTACGCCTCCGGCGGCGCCGCCTGCCTCATCCGCACCCTGGAGGGGGTCTCCGGCATCCGGGTCGACCACCACCTGATCGTCGACTACGCGGTGCTCGGCCAGCTCGCCGACGCCGTCGGCGGAGTCGAGCCCTGCACCCTGGACGCGCTGGCCAGAAAGATCGCCAGCAGCGGGGTGCTGCTCAACCCCGCCAAACTTTTGCCACTGCTTGACGACCTCACCTCATCCATCACATCCGACACGGAGCTCAACTCCCTCCGCGAGCTCTACGACCTGATGCGCGAGGTCCGCGCCGTGCCCCGCGACGAGCTGCGTTTCCTCACCGTTCCCACGGAGCGGCGTGATCCCTCGGTCCTCGCCGAGGCCGAGGCCGACGCCCTGTTCGCGCGGCTGCGCGAGGACCGGCCGGTGTCGAAGGAGGACGGCGGACCGCCGCTTGTGACCTCCGGCGACGCCGCGGCGAACACCATGTGCGAGTAAAGAGCAAGGCGATAAAACCGCAGAAAGGGGGAGTAGCAGGAGGTTTGGCGTCGCTGGCGCGGGTGGAATGCGTCACCGTCATCGCTGCCCACGGAACCTGGGGGCTAGTGTGTGCCGTCTGATCCTTGAGCAGGCACACGGAGGGCGCACGGAAACGTGGACGCGCAGGGACGTGGGGGAGCGGGCGATATCGACCCCGCGGATCAGTGGGTACTCAACCCGGAGACCGGCAACTACGAGCTGCGTCTCCCGGGCGCCCGGCAGCCCGGGCAGACCGGGAGGAGCGCCGGGTCGGCGGCCGACAGCGGCGCGCGCCCCCCGCGTAACGCTCCGCCACGGCAGCGTCGCGCCCCGTCCGCGCCCGGCGACCGTGCCCGGCCAGAGACGGGCGACAAGCCGGTGCCCGGCCAGCGGGACCGCCGCGCCCCCGTCAACCGCCGCAGGGGCAAGGGGGCCAAGAAGAAGCGCAGCCGCGGCAGGCGGATCCTGACCTGGGCGGGCGGCGCGCTCGCCATGGTCGTGCTGGTCGCGGCGCTCGGCGCCTGGTACTGGTGGGAGCGGCTGAACGGCAACCTGACCCGCGTCGACGCGGGCGTCAGCGCCGACTACGGCTCCGACGACCCGGTCAACATCCTCTTCATCGGCACCGACAGCCGCTCAGGCGAGGGCAACGACTCGTACGGCGGCGAGGCCAGCGAGGGCAACGACACCACGATCCTGATGCACTTCTCGGCCAACCGCGAGCACGCGACCGGGCTGAGCATCCCGCGCGACATGATCACCGACATCCCCGAGTGCGAGGTCACCAACGAGGACGGGACCACGGAGACCATCCCCGCCTCCGAGGGCGTGCGGTTCAACCAGTCGATGGGCGCCATGGGCCGCGACCCGAGCTGCGTGGTGAACAGCGTCCAGGAGATGACCGGCGTCACGATCAACCACCTGATCATGGCCGACTTCAACGCGGTCAAGGACATCTCGACCGCCGTCGGCGGGGTGCCGATCTGCCTCGAGGAGCCCATCGACGACCCCAAGTCCGGGCTGAGCCTGCCGGAGGGCGAGCACGTCGTGGAGGGCGAGGACGCGCTGTCCTTCGTCCGCACCCGCTACGGCGTCGGCAACGGCGGCGACCTGGACCGGATCAAGCTCCAGCAGCAGTTCGTCGCCTCGATGGCCCGGCAGATCACCGACGGCGGGATCCTCTCCAGCCCGACCCGGCTGCTCGACCTGGCCGAGGTCGCCACCAGCGCGCTCACCGTCGACGACGAGATCGAGAACGTCAACGACCTGCGGCTGCTCGCCCAGGACCTGGGCCAGGTCTCGATGTCCGAGATGAACTTCGTGACCGTGCCCGTCGTCGACAACCCCGACGAGCCGGAGGACGCCCGCGCCACCGTCGTGCTCGACGAGGCCCGCGCCGCGCCGATCTTCCGGATGATCCAGGAGGACATCGACCCGAACCAGGCCGAGGAGGACGCCGCGGCCGAGGAGGAGCAGGCCGAGGCCGTCGAGCCGGCGCCGGCCGCCGAGGTCCGGGTCGACGTCTACAACGGCGGCGACGTGATGGGCGCGGCCCAACAGACCCTGGAGTGGCTGCAGAACGTCCAGGGCATGCCGCTGACCACCAACAAGAGCAACGCCCCGGAGTCGCAGGAGACGACGACTCTGGAGTACGGTGCCGACCAGGCCGACCAGGCCGCCACGCTCGCCGAGGTCATGGGCCTCCCGGACTCGGCGCTCCAGCAGGTCGACGAGGACCGGGGCGAGGAGCCCATGGTGCTCGTCCTGGGGAACGACTTCCGTGGCGCGGGCCAGCCCATCGAGGTTCCGGCGGAGCTGCCGGAGGACGTCGACAGCATCACGGCGGACGACGAGAGCGTCTGCGCCAGTTGAACCGGGCCAGCCGGCCTGGGCGGCCTGACCTCCGCCCGGCCGGGTGGAGCCGATGACAGTGGAAGTGGGGGATCCCGTGCGGAGGAGTGGGATACGCGACGGGGGTGACGGTCAGGCCGCGGAGGGCGGCCGTGACGAGGGCACGGTCCCGCTGCCGCGCGCCGAGCCGGCCGCGACGACCGAGGCCGCGGCCGACGCCGGGCCGGGTTCGCCGGCCGGCGGCGGGCGCGCCGAGACACGCCGCGCCCGCAAGAAGGCCAAGCCGCGCTGGCGCCGCGTCCTGCTGTGGACCTCGGGGTCGCTCGCCTTCCTGGTGCTGGCGGCCGCGGCCGCCGTCTACTTCTACATCGAGCACCTCAACGGCAACATCGACTCCGACGAGCTGAACCTCGGCAACAACCGGCTCGAACGCTCCCAGCCCAACGCCGACGGCCAGGTCCCGCTGAACATCCTGCTGCTCGGCTCGGACTCCAGGGAGGGCGCCAACCAGGAGCTCGGCGGCGGCAGCGAGGGCGGCGAGCGCGCCGACGTGCAGCTGCTGATGCACGCCTCGGCCGACCGCAGCAACGTCACGCTGATCAGCGTGCCGCGCGACACCGTGGTCGACATCCCCGAGTGCACCGACCCGGAGACCGGCGAGGTCTACCCGGAGACCAGGGACCGGATCAACTCCTCGCTCGGCCACGGCGGGCCCGGCTGCGTGGTCGCCACCTGGGAGGAGATGACCGGCATCCCGATCGACCACTTCATGATGCTGGACTTCCAGGGCGTCGTCAGCATGGCCGACGCGGTGGGCGGCGTGCCGGTCTGCGTGCAGCAGAACATCCAGGACCCCGAGTCGCACCTGCGGCTGCCGGCCGGCGAGAACGTCGTGGAGGGCGAGGACGCCCTCAGGTGGCTCCGCACCCGGCACGCCTTCGGCGACGGCAGCGATGTCGGCCGCACCAGGGCCCAGCAGATGTACCTGAGCAACATGGCCGACGAGCTGCAGAACAGCACCTCGCTGACCAACCCGACCGAGCTGATGGACCTGGCCGAGGCCGCCACCAACGCGCTCACCGTGGACAACGGCCTGGCCAGCGTCCAGGACCTCTACGGCCTGGGCGAGGACCTCCGCTCGGTGCCCGGCGACCGGATCAACTCCATCACCATGCCGTGGCTGCCCGACCCGGCGAACCCGGACGTCACGGTGGTCCCCGACCCGGCCGAGTCCGAGGAGCTGTTCGCCTTGGTCAGGGACGACATCGCGCTGGACGACCAGGACGCCGCGCCTGCCGAGGGGGACGAGGGCGAGTCCGCCTCGCCCGAGGCCACCGCGGACCCGCCGGCGGAGGTCCCCGTCACGGTGCGCAATGGCACCGGGGACGTCGCCACGGGCGAGCCGCCCGTGGACGGCAGGGCCAGCGACATCACGGAGGCCCTGGTGGCCCAGGGGTACACCGGCGCCACCACCGACCCCGTCCCCGAGCCGCAGGCGAGCTCGCAGCTGCTGTACCAGGAGGAGGCCGACCGGGCCAACGCGGAGGCGCTCGCCGAGGCGCTCGGCCTGCCCCACTCGGTGGTCCGGATCTCCCCGAGCGCCGAGGGGATCACCCTGATCGTCGGCAACGACTGGCGGGAGGGCACCGGCTACCAGGAGCCGACGCCCGACGAGAGCGCGGAGAGCGGCTCGGACTCGGGTTCCGACGCGGGCTCCGACGCCGGTGGCGAGGAGCAGGCCGTCGACGACGAGGCCATCCTCTTCGGCGACCAGGAGGACTGCATGGAGGTCAACCCGCTCCCGCAGTACACCTGGTAGGGCGACGACCGGGGTTCCGTCGCGCCGCCGTCCCGGCAGGGCGGACGGGGGCGGCCGTCGCGTGCGCCGCCTGCGGCGCACGACGGCCCCGGTCCGCCAGGACCGCGGTCAGTGCCGCTCCGCGGCAACGGGCTCGCGGCGCGACGCGATGACGTGCCGGGCCAGCTTCCTGGGGCTGGTGAGGAAGCCCCAGCCCCAGGAAAGGTGCATGGTGGCGAGCGCCAGCGGGATCCTGATCCGCGCGCCGAGGCCGAGGCCCCTGCCCGCCGGCACCGAGCCCAGCGTGATCGCCGCCAGGTAGCCGCCGGGGACCAGCAGCGCCCACGGCGTCAGCACCGCGCCGGCCACCAGGCCGGCCGCGATCGCCACCAGCGCCACCGGCGGCGCCAGGTACCGCGGGTTGATCGATCCGGCGTGGTAGCGGGCGACCACGTGCCGCCAGCGGCCGTAGTTGCGGTACTGCTTGGCGAGCGCCGCGACCGAGGGCCGGGGCCGGTAGGAGACCAGCAGCTCGGGCGAGAACCAGATCAGCCCGCCGGCCTGCCGGATGCGGTAGTTGAGCTCCCAGTCCTGGGCCCTGATGAACTCCTCGTTGTAGCCGCCCTGCCGCTCCAGCACCTCGCGCCGGAACACCCCCAGGTACACGGTCTCCGCCTCACCGGCCACGCCGCCCGTGTGGAACGCCGCGTTGCCGACGCCGATCTTCGAGGTCATCGCGGCGGCCACCGCGCGCTCCCAGTCGTTCTCGCCCTCGGCGTGCATGATGCCGCCGACGTTGGCCGCGCCCGTCTCGTGTAGCAGCCGCACGGCGGTGGCGATGTAGCCGGGCGAGAGCATGCCGTGCCCGTCCACCCTGACCACCACTGGGTGCGAGGACGCCCGGATCGCGGCGTTGAGGCCGGCCGGCGTCCGTCCGGTCGGGTTGGGGACGGTACGCACCCGGTCGTCCTGCGCGACCAGCTCGGCGGCGATCTCGTCCGTCCGGTCGGTCGACGGGCCGAGCGCGATCACGACCTCGATCTCGCCCGGGTACTCCTGCTCGAGAATGTGCCGGACCGAACTGCGCAGGTGCCGCTCCTCGTTGAGCACCGGCATGATCACGGACACGGCGGGGGTCGGAATGCTGGTCACCGGCTCACGTTACCGCGAACGGGGGACCCCGGAGCGCGCCGGGCCCAGGTCGAAGATCGTATGGACATACGGTGAGCTCGGGAGGTGCCCAGGATGCCCGCGACCACGCCACGCCCCGCACGCCACCGAGGATTCGTCAGCCGCTGGGTCCTGCGACTCGCGGCCGCACTCGCCGCCATGGTGCTGCTGACCAGCGGCGTCGGCCACGCGATGGTCGACTCCGTGGCCGGCGCCGTGCGGCGGGTCGACCCGTTCCAGGGACTCAGGGACCGCCCGGACGCCGGGCGCGGCCTCAACATCCTGCTGATCGGGACTGACTCCCGGGAGGGACTGACCGAGGAGCAGCGCCGCCGCTACCACGTCGGCGACGTCGGCTGCCACTGCGCCGACGCCGTCATGCTGCTCCACCTCTCCGAGTCACGCGACCGGATGACCGTGGTCAGCCTGCCACGCGACACGTACGCCAAGCTGCCCGCCCACGACCTGGTGCTCTCCGAGGGCCACCACGAGGGGCACGCCGACAAGCTCAACGCCGCCCTCTCGCACGGCGGCCCGCCGCTGATGGTGCGCACCGTGGAGTCGCTGACCGGGCTGCGCGTCGACCACTACCTGGAGGTCGACTTCGGCAGCTTCGTGCGGGCGGTGGACGAGGTGGGCGGCGTCGAGGTGTGCAGCACCGAGCCGCTGAAGGACGACCACTCGGGACTCGACATCCCGGCCGGACGCACCATGCTCGACGGCGTCGGCGCGCTCTCCTACGTCCGCGCCCGCCACCTGGACGGCGGCTCCGACGTCCACCGGATGGAGCGGCAGCAGGAGTTCCTCGCCGCCTTCCTCGACCGGGCCATCAACGACCGGGTGCTGTTCAACCCGGCCCGGCTCGGCGGCACCGTCGACGCGCTCGTCGACTCGGTCGCCGCCGACCCGGGGTTCGGGGCCGAGGAGATGCTGGAACTGGCCAGCCTGCTGCGGGAGTTCGACCCGGCCAACGTCGAGTTCGGCTCGGTGCCGCTCGCCGACGACGCCCGCGAGGTCGAGGGGCTCGGCTCCACGGTCATCTGGGACCGCCCCGAGTCCGACCGTCTCTTCGGCGCGCTGCGACTCGACGAACCGCCGCCGGCCCTCACCGACGCCGGCCCTGCCGGGGCCGCCCCGGCCCCGAGCCGGTCCCAGGCGGACTGCTGACTTCACGTCCGCTGGTCAGCGGCGATGCCGCAGGCGCGGCGCCGTGCGCCGGCAGCCCGCCGGCACGGCGATCGGGCCGGCTCCGCGGACCTACCCGCGTCAGCCGGGTGCGGCGCGGCCCCGGCCGCACGGCCGGGCCCCTGCCCCGCCGCGCCCCCGACCGCGCCGGCCTATCGAACCTCGATGAACGCGTCGGCATCCCGCGGTTGCCGGGCCCGCGGCGGAGCCGCCGGGTGGCCGACGGCGACGGCGCCCATCGGGTCCCAGTCGTCCGGCAGCGACAGCTCGGCGCGGACCACGTCGCGACAGAACATCGTGGAGGAGACCCACGCCGAGCCGAGCCCCTCGCCGGCCAGCGCGACCAGCAGGTTCTGCACGCCGGCGCCCGCCGCCACCACGAACATCTCGCGCTCGGCCGCCGAGCGTCGCTCGTCCGGGTAGTCGTGCGAGCCGTCCATCACCAGGCACGGCACCACCAGGTAGGGCGCGCCCCGCAGCACCTCGCCGCGCCGCACCCGGCGCGCGATCGACTCCTCCGACCTGCCGTCCCGCCGCAGGTCCGCGATCCACGCCTCGCGCATCGCGTCGAGCAGCCGGGTCCGGCTCCCGGCCGACTCGAGCAGTACGAACCGCCAGGGCGTGGTGTGGTGCGGGGCCGGCGCCGTCACCGCGGCCGCCACGGCCCGCCGCACCGCCGCCGGGTCCACGGGCTCCGCCGTGAACTCCCGCACCGTGCGCCGCAGCGTCACCGCCTCCCGCACCGCCTCTGACGTGCCGAGCCGGAACATGTCGGAGGCCGCGTCGCGCAGCAGGTCCCGCGCCGTGGCCGGCCCCTCGCCCACCAGCCGGCCGAGGCCGCGGACGACGGCCACCGGCAGCCCGGCCGTCTTGCCCTTCACCAGCTCGGTCGCGGCGGCCAGCTCGTCCCCGACCGCGGTGACCGTGGCGCCCAGCGCGTTGCCGTGCGGGTCGACCGTGCCGCGCAGGTCGTCCAGGACGGCGAGCCCCGCGGCGCCGATGGCCACGTCGGTCTGCCCCTCGCGCCACGGCCGGCCGAAGGTGTCCGTGACCAGCACCCCGACGTCGACGCCGAGCAGCTCCCGCAGCCCGCGCCTGACCCCGGCCGCCGAGGCGTCCGGGTCCTCCGGCAGCAACAGCACCGTGCCGGCCGGAGTGTTGGAGGCGTCCACGCCGGCCGCCGCCATCACGAAGCCGTGCCGCGACTCGACGATCCTGGTGCCGCCGCGCCTGGCCACCACCCGGACGGCCTCCTCGTCGATGGCCGCCTCCCGGTCGTCCGCCCGGCGGACCCGGCCCTCGGCCTTGCTGACGATCTTGGAGGTGACGACGACCACGTCGCCGTCCAGCAGCCCGGACGCGCCGGCCGTCGACGCGGCCGTGGCGATCAGCTTGGCCAGGTCGTCGCCCGCGGCCACCTCGGGCATGCCCGGCAGGGCCCACACGTGGAACGAGGGGAGTTCGGCACCGGTGCTCACGCCGCCCTGACCTCCTCGGCGAGGTCGAGCGCCGCGGTGGCCATGGCCGCCGCCGCGTCGACGTCCGTCATCATCAGCGGCACCGCCCGGCAGCGGATGCCGTCGTCCTCCACCGCCTTGACCACATGCGCGTCGACGGTGTCCACCAGCCAGCCGTCGAGCAGCCCCGAGCCGTAGTGCCGGGCGACCGCCGCCGCGGTGGCCTCGACGCCGACGGCCGCGAGCACCTTGTCCGCCATGCCGCGCACCGGCGCGTCGCCGACGATCGGCGAGAGGCCGACGACCGGCACCCCGGCCTCCGCGATGCCCTCCCGCATGCCCGGCACGGCCAGGATGGTGCCCACGCTGACCACCGGGTTGGACGGCGGGAAGAGGATGACGTCCGCGGCCTCGATGGACCGCAGCACGCCGGGCGCGGGCTTGGCCTGCTCGGCCCCGACCGGCACCACCGCGTGCGCGGGGACGGCGGCCCGCAGCCGCACCCAGTACTCCTGGAAGTGCACCGCCTTGCGGCCGCCGACCCCGTCGTCGATCAGCACGTGGGTCTCGACCCGGTCGTCCGTCATCGGCAGCAGCCGGACGCCGGGCCGCCACCGCTGGCACAGCGCCTCGGTGACCGCGCTGAGCGGGTAGCCGGCCTCCATCATCTGGGTGCGCACGATGTGGGTCGCGAAGTCCCGGTCGCCAAGACCGAACCACTCGGGTCCGACGCCGTAGGCGGCCAACTCCTCCTTGACCGTGAACGTCTCGTCCGCGCGGCCCCAGCCCTGCCCCTCGTGGATGCCGCCGCCCAGCGTGTACATCACGGTGTCGAGGTCGGGGCAGACCTTGAGGCCGAACAGGTGGATGTCGTCTCCGGTGTTGCCGATGACGGTGATGTCCGCGTCGGGGGCGGCCCGCTTCAGCCCGCGCAGGAAGCGGGCGCCGCCGATGCCGCCGGACAGAACCACGATGCGTCGCATGCCCGCCAGTCTGTCAGCAGGCCAGGACGTCGCGCGGCACGGGTGCGGAACGGGCCCGCGGGTGCATCCGCATCTGGGTGAGACCCGGGAAGTAGACGTGCAGGCTGACGGCCGGTTCGAGCGAGGCGTTGACGACCTCGTGCACGAAGCCGGGCGCGAGCACCCGCAGGGAGCCGGGGGTGAGCACCCGGCCGGTGGACCCGGCGGGCCCCTCCGTCGTCTCGGTCAACGCGCCGGCCAGCACGCCGTAGACGCCGCTCGACCCGCCGTGGTCGTGTCGCCCACTGCCCTGGCCAGGCACCCAGCTCAGCAGCCACACCTCGTACCCGGGACCGGTGCGCAGCCGGTGGTACCAGCGGCTGCTCGGGTCGTACCGCACCAGGGGCGCCCAACACTCCCGGTCCCCGGCCAGCGCGGTGGCCAGGGCGGCGAACTCCGCCACGGTGGCGGGGTGCTCGGGGGCGGGCGGCAGCAGATGCGGGATCGCCAGCGGATCGCCGGCGATTGCGTTGTCGTTGTCCATGGGGTCTGGGATGTGCCTCGGAGAGCTCGGTTGGTCGAAGTCGGACTCGAAGGATGCCCTACTGGAACGGTCCGGCCGCGCCGACGTCAACTGAACGCGCGACCGGGGCCATTGTTTCATCACTTCCGGTCGCCGAGGACGCGGAATGGTTTATGGACGGTGTCGGCCGGACAGGTGCCGCGTTGCCCATCCGTGATCCCGCTGTGATCTCCGTCGCTGGCGTCCGCCGGTCGCAACAAATGAGGTGGCTCGTTCGTCCTACCCCGTACACGCGACGTGCAGCGGAGGGAGAGCGGGGGATACGGCCGGTGCGGGCGGGTGAACGCGCATAATTTGTGGCGATTTGAACACTTTCCGTATGGCTGTGGTGCCACAGGGTGAATCATCGGGTGAATGGCAGATCGTGGCTTGTCCACGCGGAGCCCGCGCTTGTAATTTCACTCATGTCGTTCGAGCGGTATCGATAACGACGGCATCACGGGGACGCAAAGAAGACGAGGGGCGCGCATATGACCGAGCTGTTCCAGCAACTGCTGGTCGACGAGGCGGACGAAGAACTCGGCTGGCAGGAGCGCGCGCTGTGCGCCCAGACCGACCCGGAGTCCTTCTTCCCCGAGAAGGGCGGATCCACACGTGAGGCCAAGAAGGTCTGCCTCGCCTGCGAGGTCCGCTCCGAATGTCTCGAATACGCCCTGGCCAACGACGAACGCTTCGGAATCTGGGGCGGATTGTCCGAGCGTGAACGCCGCCGCCTGAAGAAGGCCGCCGTCTGACAACCGGTTGACGACCGTTCGACGGGCCTCCGGCGGACCGAGGGGCCAGGACACTCCCAGCCGCTAGTGTGGTGCGACGTCCACCACCGTCCAGCGAACCGGGGTCCGCACCTCGATGTCCGTGCAAAGTCATCCTGAATTCCCCCAGCACGTCGTCACGGCGGTGCTCGTCTCGCACGACGGCGAACGCTGGCTCCCCGAGGTGCTTGCGGGCCTGCTCGGCCAGGACCGCCCGGTCCAGGACGTCATCGCCGCCGACACCGGCAGCGCCGACTCCTCGGCCACCCTGGTCAGCGATGCCTTCGGCCCCGAGCGCGTGCTCCACCTCGCCCGCCGCACCGGCTTCGGTGCCGCCGTCGCCGAGGCGGTGCGCACGGCGCCCGTGCTCACCCCGGACGACCTGCCCTACCTGAAGCGGCCGAACGCCTGGGACCCCACCACCCGGACGTGGAACAACGACGTCTACGACCTGCCCGAACTCCCGCACGGGGAACCGGTGCACTGGCTGTGGCTGCTCCACGACGACGCGGCCCCCGCGCCCGACGCGCTCCTCGAACTGCTGCGCCAGGCCGACGCCAGCCCGTCCGCCGCCGTGATCGGCGCCAAGCTCCGCGGCTGGTACGACCGCAGGCAGCTGCTCGAGATCGGCGTCTCCATCGCCAACAGCGGCCGCCGCTGGACCGGACTCGACCGCCGCGAGCAGGACCAGGGCCAACACGACCAGGTCAGGCCGGTCCTCTCGGTCTCCACCGCCGGCATGCTCATCAGGCGCGACGTCTTCGACCGGCTCGGCGGCTTCGACAGGCGCCTGCCGCTGATGCGTGACGACGTCGACCTCTGCTGGCGCGCCCAGGCCGCGGGGCACCGGGTGCTGATCGCCCCCGGCGCCGTCCTGCGGCACGCCGAGGCCGCCTCCCGCGAGCGCCGCACCATCGACTGCGGCGGCCGGCTCGGCGGCAGCCCGCACCGCGTCGACAAGGCCGCCGCCGCCTACACGCTGCTCGTCAACGCCCGCACCGCGGTGCTGCCCTGGGTCCTCTTCAGGCTCGTCCTCGGCACCCTGCTGCGGGTCCTCGGCTACCTCGTCGGCAAGCTCCCGGGCCGCGCCCTCGACGAGGCCGCCGGCCTGCTCTCCACCCTGCTGGTGCCGGGACGCGTCCTCGGCGCCAGGCGCCGCCGCCGCGGCATCGTCGACCCGGGCAGCGACCCCAAGGAGCTCCGCCCCTACTTCCCGCCGGCCGGCGCCACCGTCCGCGCCACCGTCGAACAGGTCGTCAGCAACTTCTCGGGCCGCTCGGAGCCCGCCGCCTCCTCCGGCGGTCGGCACGGCGCCGTCGAGTCCGGGCCGACCGACGACGAGGCGGACTCCCTGGACATCGAGCAGTTCGCCCGGGTCAAGCGGCTCGCCCGCCGCCCGGGCCCCATGCTCTTCCTGGTCCTCTTCCTCGCCTCGCTGCTCGCCTGCCGCGAACTGCTCGGCTCCGGCGCCCTCACCGGCGGCGCCCTGCTGCCCGCGCCCGGCGAGGCCGGCGCCCTGTGGGACCGCTACCTGGAGACCTGGCAGCCCGTCGGCACCGGCGGCGACGCCTCGGCCCCGCCCTACCTCGGCCTGCTCGCGCTCCTCTCCAGCCTGCTGTTCGGCAGCCCCGGGCTCGCCCTGTCGCTGCTGCTGGTCGCCTCCGTGCCGCTCGCCGGCCTCAGCGCCTACCTCAGCTCGACGCCGCTGGTGATGTCCCGGCTGCTGCGCGCCTGGGCCAGCGTCGCCTACGCCTTCCTGCCCGCCGTCACCGGCGCCCTGGCCGCCGGCCGGGTCGGCACCGCCGTGCTCGCCGTGCTGCTGCCGCCGCTCGCCCGCACCGCCGTCGCCGCCGCCGGGCTCGCCAGCCCCACCGGCCGCGGCTCCTGGCGGGCCGCCTGGGCCTGCGCCCTGCTGCTGACCTTCGCCACCGCCTTCACCCCCGTCGTGTGGCCGATGGCCGTGCTGCTCGCCGTGCTCGCCCTCGCCCTGCCGCTCCGTCAGGAGCCGGGGCTGCGCCGCGCCCGCGCCCCGCGCCTCGCCGCCGCGCTGCTCACCCCCGCCGTGCTGCTCGGCCCCTGGTCCTGGTCGGTGCTGCTGAGCCCGTCCGACTTCCTGCGCGAGGTCGGGCTGCCGTTCACCACCTCCCAGGCCGGCGCCTTCCAACTGCTCAACATCAACCCCGGCGGCCCCGGCACGCCAGGGACCTGGCTGCTCACCGGCCTGGTGCTCGCCGCGCTCGCGGCGCTGCTGCGCGCCGAGCGGCGGCTCGCCATCCTCAGCGCCTGGGCCTTCGCCCTGGTCGGCCTCGTCTTCGCCGTCTGGTCGGACGGCGAGGGGTGGGCGGGCCCCGCCACCCTGGTCTACGGCCTCGCGCTGCTGGCCGCCGCGGTGCTCGGCGCCGACGGCGCCCGCTACCGGGTCGCCGCGCAGAGCTTCGGCTGGCGCCAGCCGGTCGCCGTCGCCATCGCCGGCGCCTCGGCCGCGGGCCCGCTGCTGGTCGCCGCCGGCTGGATCCTCTCCGGCGCCGCCGGGCCGCTTGAGCGCGCCAACCCCGTGCAGGTGCCGGCGTTCGTCGCCGAGGAGAGCTCGACCCGCGACCAGGCCCGCACCCTGGTGCTGGCCGGCGGCTCCGGCGCGGACGGCGGCGCGCCGGGCCGCGTCGACTACACCCTGACCCGCGGCTCCGGCGCCCGCCTCGGCGACGCGGAGCTCGCCGAACTCGTGGGCGACGACACCGACCTGGGCATCGCGGTGGGCAACCTCGCCGCCGGCTCCGGCGCCGACCAGACCGCCGTGCTCGCCGAGTACGCCATCCGCTACGTGCTGGTCAAGGACGGCTCGCCGCGCGGCCTCCAGCGCGTCCTCGACACCACCCCCGGCCTCCAGCGCCTCAGCCAGGAGGACGGCAGCGCCCTGTGGCGGGTCGACAGCGAGGTCTCCCGCGTCACCGTGCTCCCGCCCGAGGAGGGCGAGGGCGCCGACGCCGAGCCCGTGCCGATCTCGGCCGACGCCGTCGAGGTGCACGCCGACCTGCCGGAAGGACCGGCCGGCCGGGTCCTGCGGCTGGCCGACGCCGCCTCGCCCGACTGGCGGGCCACGCTGGACGGCACGCCGCTGACCCCCGTCACCCTCGGCTGGGCGCAGGGCTTCGAGCTGCCGGAGGGCGGCGGCCGGCTCGACATCGTCCACGAGACGCCCACCGGGCACACCCTGTGGGTGTGGACCCAGGGCTTCGCGCTGCTGGTGCTGACCGTGCTCGCGCTGCCCGGCCGGCGCCGCGAGCTCGACGACGACCTGCCGGAGGAGGAGGCGCCGCCCGCCGAGGCCCCCCAGGGCCGCCGGGCCCGCCGCATCGCGGCCGCCGAGGCCGAGGCCGAGTCGGCCGCCGCCCCGCCGGCTGAGGAGCCGCGGCTTCCGGAGCCCGAACCCGCCTACGTCCCGCAGCAGGCGGCCCAGGCCCAGGACCAGTGGGCCGACACCGGCTACCAGGACCACGCCGCCTACCAGGACCAGTACCAGCAGGCCCCGTACCAGCCCGGCTACCAGCCCGAGTACCAGGACCCGGCGGCCTACCCGCAGACCGGCCAGCCGATCCCACGGCAGCCGGGCCACGACGGCTGGGGCGACCAGGGCTACGACCAGAGGTATGTCGCGCCGTATGACTATCCGGGCGACCACGGCGACGGGAGCGACCAGCGGTGAACCGCGCGACCATGTCCCTGCTGGCCGGCGTCGCCGCGCTGGCCGCCATCACCGGTGTGGCCGCGCTGCGCCCGGCCGACGGCACCGAGCTGCGGACCCTTGAGTCGCGGTCGCCCCGCCCGGTCGAGCGCAGCGCGCTCACCTGCCCGCGGCCCAGCTCCTCCGAGTTCGCCACCACCTGGTACACCGCGTTCACCCCGCCCGCGTCGGCACCCGAGGCCGCCGCGGATGAGGGGGGCACCGCCGAGCTGCTGCCCGCCCCCGAGTACTCGCCCGGCTCCGCCGACGAGGACGAGAACGCCGAGAACGGCGGGACCGGCGAGGAGACCGAGGCCGAGCCCGTGGCGCCGCTCGCCGAGCCGGGCGCGCCGGTCACCGTCACCGTCTCCGACGCGGGCGCCCCCGCGCTCACCGGCACCGCCGAGGCCGGCCTGGCCCCCGGCTGGACCGTCCAGCAGACCACCCGCGTCGACGCCGGCACCGGCCGCGGCCTGCTCGGCACCGCCTGCCAGACCCCCGACACGGAGTTCTGGTTCGCCGGCGCCAGCACCGCGGAGAGCCGCCACGACTACGTCCACATCACCAACCCGGACGCCGCCGCCACCGTCGTCGACATCGAGCTGTACGGCCCCGAGGGCCGCGTCGAGACCGACACCCCCGAGGGCTTCACCGTCCCCGGCGGCACCACCGTCCCGGTCCGGCTCTCCACCCTGACCGACGAGCCGATCGGCGACCTGGCCGTGCACGTCACCGCCCGCACCGGCCGGATCGGCGCCCAGATCGAGGCCGTCGACGACCAGCGCGGCGCCGACTGGCTGCCGCCCGCCACCGCGCCGGCCGGCGGCCCCGTCGTGCTGCCCGGCATCCCGGCCGAGGCCACCGGCGTCCGGCTGGTCGCGTTCGCGCCGGGCGACGAGGACGTCACCCTGGAGGTGGGCCTGGCGGGCCCCGGCGGCACCATCACCCCGGCCGGCTTCGAGACCGTGTCACTGCGCTCGGGCGAGCTCACCGCCCTCGACCTGGGCAACCTCACCCAGGGCGAGGCCAGTTCGCTGGTGCTGACGCCCGCCGGCGGTTCGGACTCAGGACGTGTGGTCGCCGCGCTCCAGGTCGTCGGGGGCGAGGAGGGCGCCGCCGAGATGGCGTTCATCCCCGCCACCTCCCCCGTCGAGGAGCGGGCCACCGTCTCCGGCAACACCGGCTCCGGCACCACCCTGGCGCTGGTCGCCCCGGGCGACGCGGTCGAGGTTTCCGTCACCATCTCCGCCGGCACCGAGGGCGGCGAGCCGGTCACCGAGACCTACACCGTCGACGGCGCGACCACCCTCACCGTCGGCCCGGAGATCCCCGACGGCACCCAGGGCAGCTACGCGATTACCGTGCAGCCGAGCGGCGCCCCGCTGTACGCAGCCCGGACCCTCACCATGGGCGACTCGGACGCCCGCGTCTTCACCGTCCAGACCCTTCCCGACGACCGCTCCGCCGTCGAGGTCCCCGACACCGACCAGGACCTGTCGATCATGCTCGACTGACCCGCCGCGGCCGCACTCCCGCCCGGCCCCTCACTCCCGCCCGGCCCCTCACTCCTGTCCGTACCTGGGGTCGACCGACTCGGGCGCGAGCCCGAGCAGGTCGGCCGCCTGCTCCACACACACCTCGTGCACCAGCTGCGCCCGCTCCTCGCGGTCCCGGCTGCGCAACTCCACCGGCCTGCGGTAGACCACGATCCGGTCCGGGCGGCCGCGCCGGCCCCGCACCACCCCGCCGAGCGGCACCGCGTCGACGGGTTCGGGCGTCTGGCCACCGCCCAACCAGGGCACCTCCTGCACCGCGAAGTCCACCGAGGCGAGCTGCGGCAGCCGCCGCCGCAGCCGCTCGGCGGAGTCGTGCACGAGGGAGTCGAAGGTCTCGGCGCGGCTGGCCGCGAGCGGCACCTGCGGAGGCGCCACGGGACCGCGCATGCCACGGCCGTGCCGGTCCCGGTGCCGGTGGCCGGCCGGTCCTGAAGGAGCCGGGGGGACGCTGCTGGATTTGTCCATCAACCATCGACCATAGAGGACGGAACGCCCGGAGGTCAGAACGCGCGGCACCCGGCCGCACGGGACAACGCGGGACCTCCCAGGCGAATCCCCACAGCGCGGACGCCCCAGGGACGACACGGCGGGGTGACGCCGCCCCGAGTCGTCGCGGCCCGCTCAGGAGTGCGGTACGGTCCAACATCGTGAGCCCCGTCCGTCGCTGTTCGCGCACCGCGTGCGCCCGCCCCGCCGTGGCGACGCTGACATATGTCTACGCGGACTCCACCGCCGTCCTCGGCCCCCTCGCGACCTACGCCGAGCCCCACTGTTACGACCTGTGCGCCGAGCACTCGGAGCGGCTGACCGCCCCCCGCGGCTGGGAGGTCGTCAGGCTCGCCATCGACTCCGCCGCCGCCCGGCCCAGCGGGGACGACCTCGAGGCGCTGGCCGACGCGGTCCGCGAGGCCGCCCGCACCCCGTCGCGCCCGAGCCCCCCGCCGCCGGGACCGCCGCCGCGGGGCGCCGACCCGATGGAAGTGGCCCGCCGCGGCCACCTGCGCATCCTCCGGTCCCCTGACTCGTAACAGCCGCCCGGTACATTGGCGATGGAGCGCTCACCTCACACCAGCCACCATCGCCACCTCCTCGACTCAGACAAGGGGTCAGCTGTGCCGGACCTGTCCCAGATCGTCAAGGCGTACGACGTCCGCGGCGTGGTTCCCGACCAGTGGGACGAGCGCCTCGCGAACCTGTTCGGCGCCGCGTTCGTCGAGATCACCGGCGCCGACGCCATCGTCGTCGGCCACGACATGCGGCCCTCGTCCCCCGGCCTCGCCGCCGCCTTCGGCCGCGGCGCCGCCGCCCGCGGCGCGAACGTCACCGAGATCGGCCTGTGCTCGACCGACCAGCTCTACTACGCGAGCGGTGCCCTCGACCGGCCGGGCGCCATGTTCACCGCGAGCCACAACCCGGCCCGCTACAACGGCATCAAGATGTGCCGCGCCGGCGCCGCGCCCGTCGGCCAGGACAGCGGCCTCGCCGACATCAGGGCCCTCGTCGAGCGGTGGGCCGAGGAGGGCGCGCCCGAGTCCGTCGCCGAGCCTGGCACCGTCGAACAGCGGAACGTGCTCGCCGACTACGCGGCCCACCTGCGCTCCCTGGTCGACCTCAGCGGCATCCGCACCCTGAAGGTGGTCGTCGACGCGGGCAACGGCATGGGCGGCCACACCGTGCCCACCGTTCTCGGCGGACTGCCCCTGGAGGTCGACCCGCTCTACTTCGAGCTCGACGGCACCTTCCCCAACCACGAGGCCAACCCGCTCGACCCGGCCAACATCGTCGACCTCCAGGCCCGGGTCAGGGAGACCGGCGCCGACATCGGCCTCGCCTTCGACGGCGACGCCGACCGCTGCTTCGTGGTCGACGAGCGCGGCGAGCCCGTGTCGCCCTCCGCCATCACCGCCCTCGTCGCGGCGCGCGAGCTGGCCAAGTCCCCGGGCGGCACCGTGATCCACAACCTGATCACCTCCTGGTCGGTGCCCGAAGTGGTGCGGGAGAACGGCGGCACCCCGGTCCGCACCCGCGTCGGCCACTCGTTCATCAAGGCCGAGATGGCCCGCACCGGCGCCATCTTCGGCGGCGAGCACTCCGCCCACTACTACTTCCGCGACTTCTGGAACGCCGACACCGGCATGCTCGCCGCGCTCCACGTGCTGGCCGCGCTCGGCGAGCAGGACCGGCCGCTGTCCGAGCTCGTCGCCGCCTACGACCGCTACCCGGCGTCCGGCGAGATCAACAGCACCGTCGACGACCAGGCCGGCCGCGCCGCCGCCGTCCGCGCCGCCTACGCCGACCGCTCCGACGTCACCCTCGACGAGCTCGACGGCCTCACCGTCACCGCCGCCGACTGGTGGTTCAACCTCAGGCCGTCCAACACCGAGCCGCTGCTCCGGCTGAACATCGAGGCCCGCGACGCCGCCACCGTCGACAAGGTCCGCGACGAGGTCCTGGCCATCGTCCGCGGCTGAGCCACCGCACCGCCTCGGCGTGCCGCCCCCGACGGCCCGGTTCCGGTGCCGGGGCGGCACGCCTGCGGGTAGGGTGATCAGCGGAGAAGAACCGCAGGAGGACGCCATGTCACTCGTCGAAGCCGCCCTGCTCGACATCCTCGCCTGCCCGGTCTGCCACGCGCCGCTGCGCGAGGCGGACCAGGAGCTCGTCTGCACCGGCGACGGCTGCGGTCTGGCCTACCCCGTGGAGGACGGCATCCCGGTCCTCCTGGAGGACGAGGCCCGCAGGGCCGACTGAGCCCGGCCCGCGGCCCGCGGCCGGCGCCCCTCGAGCACGCAGCGCACGCATCGGAGAGCCCCGCATGATCGACGAATCGCTGCTCGACGCCACCGAGGAGCTGCTGCGCGCCGACCCGCGCGGCCTGCTGCGCGCGGTCGCCGCGGCCGGCGCCCACGTCCGCACCGCGGTCCGCGGCGCCGAGGAGTCCGAGCTGACCAGGCTCCGCCCCGAGGGCCGCCCCGGCACCGTGCTGGTCGCCGGCTCGGGACCCGAAGCCCGGCTCGTGGCCGACCTGTACGACGCCCTCGCCGAGGACGGCCTGCGCGCCGCCCGGCTCCGCCCGACCGGGGCCCTCGCCGCGCCGGGCGCGCTCACCTGGCCGCTGCCCCGCTGGGCCGGCCCTCTCGACCTGCTGCTCATCACGTCGGCCGAGGGCACCGAGCCCGGGCTCTCCCTGCTCGTCGAGGCCGCCCACCGGCGCGGCTGCGCCATCGTCACCGTCACCCCGGCCGGCTCCCCGCTCGCCGACGCCACGCGCAACCGCCGCAACCTCGTCATCCCGCACAGCCCCTCGCCCCACCACGAGCCGGCCGCGCACCCCGGCGCCCCGGGCCCGGGCTGGGCGCTCGTCGCCCCGCTCCTGCTGCTCGGCGACCGGCTCGACCTCTTCGAGGCGGACCGCGAGTCGCTGCTCGCCATGGCCGACGCCCTGGACGCCGTCGCCGAGCGTTGCGGCCCCACCAGCCGCACCCACGGCAACCCGGCCAAGACCCTGGCCGCCGAGTTCGCCGCCGCGCTGCCGCTGCTGTGGAGCGAGGGCCCGGTCGCCCGCGCCGCCGCCCGGCACGCCGCCGCCACCCTCACCGGGCTCGCCGGCCGCCCCACCCTCACCGCCCCGCTCCCCGAGGCGCTCACCGCGCACGGCGCGCTGCTCGGCGGCGACCTGGCCCCGGGCGCCGGCGACCCGGACGACTTCTTCCGCGACCGCGTCGACGAGCCGGCCCCGCTGCACGCCCGCGTACTGCTGCTGCGCGGCCCGCTCCCGGAGACCGAGGGCGAGACCGCGGGCGCCGCCGCGGCCGCCCGCCAACTCGCGTTCGAACAGGGCACGGCCTTCGGCGAGTTGGAAACCTCGGCCACCGCCGGCCCCGACCCCGCGCCCAACCCGCTGGTCGTCGCCGCCGAACTGATCGCCCAACTCGACTTCGCCGCCGTCTACCTGGCCCTCGCCGCCGGCCCCCGCACCTGACCCGGGCCGCCCCGGACCAAGCAGAAGGAACCACCCCCGATGGACCGCCTCACCAACACCGTCCGCCCCTACGCCTGGGGTTCGCCCACCGCCATACCGCGACTGCTCGGTGTCGAGCCCACCGGGGAGCCGCAGGCCGAACTGTGGATGGGCGCCCACCCCGGCGCCCCCTCCCGCCTCGACCGGGGCGCCGGTCCCGTCTCGCTCGCCGACGTGATCGCCGCCGACCCGGCCGGCGAGCTCGGCGACGCCACCCTGACCGCCTACGGCCCCCGGCTGCCGTTCCTGCTCAAGCTGCTCGCCGCCGAGACGCCGCTCTCCCTCCAGGTCCACCCCGACCTGGCCCAGGCCGCGGCCGGCTTCGCCGACGAGGAGGCGCGCGGCGTCCCCGTCGACGCCGCGCACCGCAACTACAAGGACGCCAACCACAAGCCCGAGCTCATCTGCGCCCTCACCCCCTTCGACGGCCTCTGTGGCTTCCGCCCGGCCGCCGAGACCGCCGAACTCCTCGACGGCCTCGGCGTCGACGAGCTCAAGCCCTACGCCGACCTGCTGCGGGCCCGGCCCGAGGGCGACGCGCTGCGCGAGGTCCTCACGGCCGTCCTCACCGCCGACCCGGTCGCCATGGCGGACACCGTCCACAAGACCACCGAGGCGCTCGCCGCCGGCACAGGACCTGATCACGCCGCCTACGCCGAGGCGGCCCGCCACTACCCCGGCGACCCCGGCGTCGTCGCCGCCCTGCTCCTGAACCGCGTCCGACTCCAGCCGGGCGAGGCCCTCTACCTCGGCGCCGGCGTCCCGCACGCCTACCTCAGCGGCTTCGGCGTCGAGATCATGGCCAACTCCGACAACGTGCTGCGCTGCGGCCTCACCCCCAAGCACGTCGACGTCCCCGAACTGCTGCGCGTCGTCCGCTTCGAGGCCACCGAGCCCGGCGTGCTGCGGGCCGGCGGCGACCCCGACCAGGAGTACCCCACGCCCATCGGCGAGTTCCGGCTCAGCCGGCACGTCCTGGACGGGCGCGCGCCCACCCGCACCCTGCCCGCCGGCACCCCCGGCATCCTGCTGTGCACCGCCGGCCGGATCGCGCTGCGCGACCGCGACGGCGCCCGACTCGACCTGGCCGCGGGGGAGTCGGCGTACGTGTCGGCCACCGAGACCGTCGACGTCGGAGGCGAGGGCACCCTCTTCCGCGCCACCACCGCACCCACCCCGGCGGCCGCCTGACACGGCCGGGATCTTCCGGTGCCGCTGGGGCGCCGCCGCCATCCGGTGTAGATTCGGCAGAGTCATTACGTCGCTGCTGATGGCAGTCGGGCGCCCCGAGCGGGCCGCCCGGCCGAGGGGAAAGAAGGCCCTCCGACGGACCGTGAAGCCCGGGCGAGCGCACACGTGTGCCCGTCCGCCGCCGCACCCTGTCCGTGAACACTCACCGCTGTGAGGAGCAAGCCGTCATGACGACGAGCGCCAACGACGCTCAGACCCCCCTGGACGCCAAGGACTTCAAGGTCGCCGACCTCTCGCTGGCCGCGTTCGGGCGCAAGGAGATCACCCTCGCCGAGCACGAGATGCCGGGCCTGATGGCGATCCGCGAGGAGTACGCCGCCGCCCAGCCGCTCGCCGGCGCCCGGATCACCGGCTCCCTGCACATGACCGTGCAGACCGCCGTCCTCATCGAGACCCTGGTGGCCCTCGGCGCCCGCGTGCGCTGGGCCTCCTGCAACATCTTCTCCACCCAGGACCACGCGGCCGCCGCCATCGCCGCCGCCGGCATCCCCGTCTTCGCCTGGAAGGGCGAGACGCTCGAAGAGTACTGGTGGTGCACCGAGCAGGCGCTCACCTGGGACGACGCCCCCTCCGGCGGCCCCAACATGATCCTGGACGACGGCGGCGACGCCACCCTGCTCGTGCACGACGGCGTCGAGTACGAGAAGGCCGGCAGGGTGCCGGACCCGGCCACCGAGGCCTCCAACGAGGAGCACCGCGTCATCCTCGAACTGCTCACCAGGACCCTGGCCGAGAACCCGCAGAAGTGGACCCAGGCCGCCGCCGACATCCGCGGCGTCACCGAGGAGACCACCACCGGCGTGCACCGGCTCTACGCGATGTTCAAGGAAGGCACCCTGCTCTTCCCGGCCATCAACGTCAACGACGCCGTCACCAAGTCGAAGTTCGACAACAAGTACGGGGTCCGCCACTCGCTGGTCGACGGCATCAACCGCGGCACCGACGTCCTCATCGGTGGCAAGACCGCCGTCGTCTGCGGCTACGGCGACGTCGGCAAGGGCTGCGCCGAGTCCCTCCGCGGCCAGGGCGCCCGCGTCGTGGTCACCGAGGTCGACCCGATCTGCGCCCTCCAGGCCGCCATGGACGGCTACCAGGTCGTCCGCCTCGAGGACGTGGTGGAGACCGCCGACATCTTCATCACCACCACCGGCAACAAGGACATCATCCTCGCCTCCGACATGGCCCGGATGAAGCACCAGGCGATCGTCGGCAACATCGGCCACTTCGACAACGAGATCGACATGGCCGGCCTCGCCAAGATCCCCGGCATCGTCAAGGACGAGATCAAGCCCCAGGTCCACACCTGGACCTTCCCCGACGGGCACAACATCATCGTGCTCTCCGAGGGCCGCCTGCTGAACCTGGGCAACGCGACCGGCCACCCGTCGTTCGTCATGTCCAACAGCTTCGCCAACCAGACGATCGCCCAGATCGAGCTCTTCACCAAGACCAGCGAGTACCCCACGGGCGTCTACACGCTGCCCAAGCTGCTCGACGAGAAGGTGGCCCGCCTCCACCTGGACGCCCTCGGCGCCCGGCTCACCGAGCTGCGCCCCGAGCAGGCCGAGTACATCGGCGTCCCGGTCGAGGGCCCCTACAAGCCCGACCACTACCGGTACTGAGCCACCACCGACCCGGAAGGCAGGCGCCCGGCCGACCACCGGCCGGGCGCCACGCCCCACCACCTCCCCATGCCACGCGGCCGCTACCTGCTGCACGATCCCGCCGACGGGACCCCCCTCGGCGAGGAGCACTTCCAGTGCGCCCCCGGGCCCACCGGCTGGCGCTACGTCTCCCGCCTCGACGACCCCGCCGGCCGACCCACGGGCGCCGTCGACCTCACCCTCGACCACCTCGGCCGCCCCGTCCGCCTCGAACTCCGCTCCGCCGACTGGCAGGTGCGCGGCGCCGCCCTCGACGGCGTGACCTGGGTGCGGATGGCCACCACCGGCGAGCGGGCCACCGAGGGCAACGCCGCGGCCCGCGCCTTCACCGGCGCCTCACCGGCCTTCGCCGTCGCCACCGCCCACCTGCTGCGCCTCACCCCCGAGGAGCCGAGGGCCCGGATCCGCCTGGTCGCCCTGACGCCGCCCGTGCTCGCCCCGCGCACCCACGACGAGGCCTGGACCCTGCTGGGCACCGAGACCCACCCCACCGACAGCGGCCCGCTGACCGTGCGCGCCTACCAGGTCGACGACCAGGAGACCGGCGAACGCCACACCGTCCACCTGGCCGGCGACGTCGTGCTCGCCGCCCCCGGCATCGAGCTCGCCGACCTGGACTCCCCGCCGTCCCCCACCATCGCCGCTACGCCGGGGGAGTGAACCCACCCGCCCGGGGCGCCTCCCCGGGCCGCTCGGGTATCTCCCGCCGGTGGACCGCCTCGACCGGCGCCGCCTGAACCGGCGGCCACGGCGCCTGGACCGCGGGCGGCGCCGGCTGAACCGGCTGCCCCCCGAAGACCCGCGCCGCCTCCCGCCGCTGCCGCTCGGCCACCAGCGCCGCCAGATAGGCCGCCGGCGGCATCCCCTGCGGAGCCGGGACCCCGACCGAAGCCATCACGTCGTTCGCCAGCCGCGCCGACATCGACCAGGCCACCCCCTGGTCCAACTGCCCCAGCCGACCGAGCAACTGCCGCGCCGCCAACCACAGCTGGTCGGGCACCCGGGACAGGTCGAGCTGCGCGAACTCCCCGGCGATCCACGGCGGCGGCGGAGGCAACGGCGCCGCGGCCGTGACCGGCAGCCGCTCCCTGACCACCAGCGTCCCCCCGAACACGTCGCCGAGCCGCCGCCCCTCGGCGGACACCAGCGAGGCGATGCACGCCACCGAGCCCGCCGTCAGCAGGATCTCGACGAAGCCCACGGCCCCCCGCACCAGCGCGTGCCGGAACCGGACCGGCCCGCCGTCCACCCGCACCACCCGCAGCCCGAACACCAGCTTCCCGAGCGACCGGCCCTTGCTCAGCGTCTCCACCGCGATGGGCACCCCCACCAGCACCAGCAACAGCAGCGCCACACCGACCGCGTCCGCCGTGGCCGTGCCGAGCGAGAGCACCGTGCTCAGCAACACCACCGACAGCAGCAGATAGCCGCCGACGACCACCACCAGGTCGATCACGAGCGCCATCAGCCGACTCGGCAGCCGCGCGGGCTGCAGCCCCAGCACCACCGCGTCGCCCGTCACCAGCTGGCTCATCCGGCATCCCCCTTCCACTGGACAGTCTGACATCGGCGTCTGACAAGCTTCAGGACATGGACCTCGACGTGTTCACCGCGGCCCACCGCGCCGAGTGGGACCGGCTCGAAGCCCTGCTGCGTCGCCGGCGCGCCCGGCTCAGCGGCGCCGAGGTGGACGAGCTGGTCACGCTCTACCAACGCACGGCCACCCACCTCTCCCAGCTCCGCTCCTCCGCACCCGACCCCGCGCTGGTCAGCCGCCTCACCACCCTGGTGGCCAGGGCCCGCAGCGCCGTGGTCGGCAGCAGGAAGGCCACCTGGCGCGACGCCCTGCACTTCTTCACCGCGGGCTTCCCCGCCGCCTGCTACCGCACCCGCCACTGGTGGGTGCCGACCGCCCTGGTGTTCACGCTGCTGGTGGCGGCCTTCGGCTGGTGGATCGCCGCCAACCCGGAGGTGCGCCTCGCGATGGCAGCCCCCGCGGAGCTCCGCGAGATGACCCGCCCGGGCGGCTCGTACGAGACCTACTACTCCAGCAGCCCGGCCGCCGCCTTCTCCGCCCAGGTGTGGACGAACAACGCGCAGGTCGCCGGTCTCTGCCTGGCCTTCGGCGCGCTGCTCGGGCTGCCCGTGCTCTGGGTCATGCTGCAGAACGTGGTCAACGTGGCCGCCGGGGTCGGCCTGATGGCGTCCGCCGACCGTCTCGACGTCTTCCTCGGCCTGATCCTCCCGCACGGGCTGCTGGAGCTGACGGCCGTCTTCGTCGCCGCCGGCGTGGGGCTGCGCCTCGGCTGGACGGTGATCGACCCAGGGCCGCGCACCCGTGGCACCGCCCTGGCCCAGGAGGGCCGGGCGGCCATCGGCATGGCCATCGGACTCGCCGCCGTGCTGCTGGTGTCGGGCCTGATCGAGGGCTTCGTCACCCCCTCGGGGCTGCCCACCTGGGCCCGCATCGCCATCGGCGTGGTGGCCGAACTTGCCTTCCTCACCTACGTCTTCGTCCTCGGCCGGCGGGCCGCGGCCGCCGGTGAGACGGGCGACCTGGCGGCGGCCGACCGGGCCGCGGAGGCCCCGGTCGCCGCCTGACCGCCGCCGTGGCTTGACGTCGCTCCTTCCGAGGCGTAATGTTCTCCGAGCTGCCACAAAGCCGCCGGTCACTCCGGAGCGCGAGTGGAAGCAATCCCGCCACCACGTGTGGCACTCACTGCGTCTGAACGCTCTGCCCGCGAGGGTTTGTTTTGGGTTCCCTGAAACAGCTTCTCCGGGGCCGGATTTGGAATCCGGCGGGAGATGGTTCTAAAGTAGTGAACACCGAAGGGAAGCCCGGAGGGGCCCGAAAGGGAACCGAAGGTAGCGTCCGTTCCTTGAGAACTCAACAGTGTGCCAAGAAGTCAATGCCAG
>NZ_JBHXFJ010000020.1:0-111614 GCF_042722465.1 Streptomyces sp. NPDC127098 | reverse complement strand
CGGCCCTGCCGGGCCGTGTACCGCGCGCAGCGCGCGAAAAGGGCGGGCGGGTGGGGGAAACCCCGGCGCGAAGCGCCAACGGCGCAGCCGCCCCGGGGCGGCCTGGCGGCCTGGCGGCCGCGCCACCCACCCGCCCCGGCGGCGTAGCCGCCGTGGGCGCGCGCAGCGCGGTTCTGGCCATCCCCGCGCCGAGCGCGAACCGGCTCAGCCCCGCAGGGTCACGGTTTCGTGGGGACGATGACCGCGAACGGCGCTCCTTCAGGGTCGGCGACGCGGGCCCAGCGACCGAAGGGCGAGGTCTCCGGGTCGCTCAGCCTGCGGCCGCCGAGCGCGACCACCTTCTCCAGCGTCTCGTCCACGTCGAGCACCGAGAAGTACGTCAGCCAGTGCGGCCCCCTGTCGTGCGGGAGCTGCCCGGCCGCACCGCGGATTCCGGCCACCGGGCGGGAGCCGATGCGGAGCGTCAGGAAGTCGCTTCCCGCCGGCCGCGCCGGCTCGGGACCCACGTCGTAGCCGAAGACCCGCTCGTAGAACTTGCCCACGCCCGACGTGTCGAGCGCGAACAGCTCGTTCCACGAGACGGCGCCCTCCGTCCCCTGGTAGCGGGCGCTGCGCCGGGGGCCGCCCTCCCAGATGCCGAACGCCGCGCCGCCCACGTCGGCCGCGATGCCGAGGCGGCCCACCTGGTCCACGTCCAGCGGACCCACGGCCACCGTGCCCCCGCACTCACGGATCAACGCGGCCGTCGCGTCAGCGTCGTTGGTGGCGATGTACGGCAGCCAGGCCGTGATCCGCCGCACGCCCGTCGTGATCTCGCCGAGGCCGGCGACCGGGTGCCCGTCGCGCAGTGCTCGGACGTACGCGCCGAGTTGCGTGGGTCCCTCGTCGAACTCCCAGCCGAAGAGCCCACCGTAGAACCGTCGGCTCGCGGCCAGGTCGTGAACCATCAGGCTCACCCAGCGGTGCGTACCGGGAACGGGTGGACTCGCTGTGTTGGTCATCCTTCTCCATCTCCTCGGGGCTCCCTTGCTCGCCCAAGTCTCCACCGCGCGCGAGGAGAATGGGGCCATGACTGCAATGATCTCCGCCTCCGAACTCGCGATCGCCCTGGGGCCCGGGGTACCGCCCGAGGAGCGTCCCGTGCTGCTCGACGTGCGCTGGCGGCTCGGTGGCCCGCCCGGGCTGCCGGAGTACGCGGCCGGGCACCTGCCGGGCGCCGTCTACGTGGACCTGGACTCCGAGCTCGCCGGGCCGCCGGGAACCGACGGCCGGCATCCGCTGCCCGACGCCGACGTGTTCGGCATGGCGATGCGGCGCGCCGGCGTCGGCCACGACCGGGACGTGGTGGTCTACGACGCGGGGCAGGGCTGGGCCGCGGCCCGCGCCTGGTGGCTGCTGCGCTGGGCCGGCCACGAGCGGACCCGGGTGCTCGACGGAGGGCTGGCCGCCTGGGCCGGCGAGCTGACCGAGGAGGTGCCCGCCCCGGCCGAGGGCGACTTCGTGCCGCGCCCCGGCCGACTGCCCACGCTGGACGCGGACGGCGCGGCCGAGCTCGCCAGGCGGGGGGTGCTGCTCGACGCGCGCGCAGGGGAGCGGTACCGGGGCGAGGTGGAACCGATCGACCCGGTGGGTGGCCACATCCCGGGCGCGGTCTCGGCCCCGACCGCCGAGAACCTGCGGGAGGACGGCAGGCTCAGGCCGGCGGACGAGCTGGCCGCGCGCTACGCCGAGCTGGGCGTGGTCCCCGGCGCCGAGGTGGGTGTCTACTGCGGCTCGGGCGTCTCGGCGGCCCAGGAGGTCCTGGCGCTGTCGGAGATCGGCGTGGAGGCCGCGCTCTACCCCGGCTCCTGGAGCGGCTGGACGGCCGACCGGAGCCGCCCGGTGGCCACCGGCCCCCAGCCGGGCTGAGGGCCGGCGGACCGGCGGCTACTCCTTCTTCTTGCGGCGGGTGCCGAAGACGATCTCGTCCCAGCTGGGGACGGCGGCGCGGCGGCCGGGCCGGACACCGTCCGCCTCGGCCTGCCGGTCCGTGTTGCCGGTGAGCCGCTCGCGGTGGCCGCCGACCGAGCGTGGCATCAGCACGTCCGCGTAGGTCGAGCCGGCGCTGGCGGCCGGGGCGGCGGGACCGCGGCCCGGCTGGGCCTCGGCCGGCACATCCTCGTCCGCCAGGTCGTCCTCGGGGTCCGCCGACGCGGCGGCGGGCTCGGGCACCACCAGGTCGCCCCTGAAGCTCGGCACGGCCTCCAGCAGGCTGGTGAGCGAGTCCGGCTCCTCGGCGGGCGCGAGCCGGCCCGCCGGCCGGTCGCCCTCGCGGGGCAGCCGGGCGATGCGCGGCACGAACGGGGTGCTCGGCTCGGGCGTGTCGTCGGTCTCGCCGAGCAGCGCCCGCGCCTCGTCGTCCACGGCCTGCACCAGGCGGCGCGGCGGGTCGAACATCCAGCTGGCCGAGTGCGTCTCGCCGGCGACCCGGTAGACGAGCAGCACCTCCCAGGTGCCGTCGTCGCGGCGCCACGAGTCCCACCTGACCGCGTCCTTGTCGGCGCCGCGCAGCAGCAGCCGGTCGGCGACCGCCTCGCCCAGCTGTGGACCCGCGGCCTCGCCGGGGCGCCGCACCGGGGTCTTCCGCGCGCGCTCCGCCATGAACGCGCGCTCGGCGAGCACCGGGCCCTCGAACCGACGCACCCGGTCGACGGGGATGCCGGCGAACTGCGCGACCTCCTCGGCGGTGGCCCCGGCTCGTATCCGGGCCTGGATGTCGCGCGGCCTGAGGTGGTTCTCGACCTCGATCTCGATCTGGCCGAGCCTGGCCCGGTCGTTGCGCACGGCGGCGCGCAGCCGCTCGTCGATCGGAAGGGTGTATTCCGTGTTGTCGGCAGCCTTGAGCACCAGACGTGTGCCGTCATTGCTCACGGCCACGACACGCAGTTCGGGCACGAGGACCTCCCGGTGGTGCCTGCCGACGTCACGTACGTCGCTGCTCCCGCTGGACGAGTGTGACCTGCCCGGGTGCAGCCTGCCACAACCTTGCCGACTTGCCCGGCGTGTCGGGCCATGGACTTGAGCCGCCGTTATGGCACAGTCACCACTTTGCCACGTGCGGTGACCGGCGCGGGCGCCGTGTCCGCACAGGCCATGAGACGGCCAAGGCCAGGTGTGGTCACACTACTCCATTAGGGCCAGCCGGGTGGGGTTCGGCGCTTCGGAAGTTGTCCCGGGTCAAGGGAGTTGACACGCGGAACTCCCGCTCCTTTGGGTGGCAAGGCTCACAGAACCGCTGAAATCGGAACTATCCCCGCGCCTCACATGTCTTCTTCGTGGGCACGATGCGAAGAGTGTGTGGATTGAGGCGAATGGTGGAACCTCGGGTAAAGAATCCAGGCGGCGTGGGAGCGGAACGGCGGCGCGGAGGCGTCGAGCTGACGGTCCCCCAGGTCGCGGCGAGCGCGGCGGCGGCGGTGGCGGGCGCGGTGCTCGCCTCGGGGCTCGGGGTGTTCGGCACGGTGATCGGCGCCGGTGTGATGAGTGTGGTCGCGACCGCCGGCGGCGCCGTATTCCAGCACCTGTTCGACAGGTTGCGCGCGCGCCCCGCCGCGCGCGAGGCGTCACCGTCCCGTGCGCCCCGGCCGCGGCGGGCCGTCCGCCGCCGGGTGGCGGCGGCCGCCGGTGTCTTCCTGCTGGCGATGGCCGCCGTCACCGGGCTCGAACTGGCCAGTGGCTCCGCCCTCTCCGGCTGGTGGCACGGGGACGACCGGGCCGGCACCTCCGTCGGCCGGCTCCTGGACGGCGGGGCCGGCGGCGGGCAGGAGCCGGCGGGTGGCACCGAGCGGGACGGCTCCGGCCAGGACGAGCGGGACGAGGAGCGCGTCACGCCGCCCGAGCCCTCGGACGAGCCGACCGGCGGCACTACCGACCAGCCCGCGCCGCCCACCCCCTCCGACGAGCCGACGGGCGAGACCACCCCGGAGACCGACACCCCGACCGAGCAGACCACTCCCGAGACCGAGGCTCCCGAGGACGACGAGGCGCCCGGCCAGGACGCCACCCCGAGCCCTGAGCCCACCCCCTCGGAGAGCCAGGACCCGGGCCAGGACGGTGCCACCGGAACCACCGCCCCCTAGGCGTCCTGCCGATCCCCGGGGCCGTGGCGGGTGCCGAGCCCGGAGGCCGCCGGCCGGGGCCAGGTGGCAGGATCACAGGCATGGACCGCGTGACCAGCACCCAGCCCTACGACGCACTCCTGCTGCTCTCCTTCGGCGGCCCGGAGGGCCCGGACGACGTCATCCCCTTCTTGGAGAACGTGACCGCGGGGCGCGGCATCCCGCGCGAGCGGCTGGAGGAGGTCGGCGCCCACTACCGGCTGTTCGGCGGTGTCAGCCCCATCAACGAGCAGAACCGCGCCCTGCTGGCCGCGCTCCGCGCCGACTTCGCGGAACACGGCGTCGACCTCCCGGTCTACTGGGGCAACCGGAACTGGGCGCCCTACGTGACCGACACGCTGCGCGAGATGGTCCGCGACGGCCGCCGCCGGGTGCTGACGCTGGCCACCAGCGCCTACGCCTCCTACTCGGGCTGCCGCCAGTACCGCGAGGACCTGGCCGGCGCGCTGGCCACCCTCGCCGACGAGGGCCTGCCGCTTCCCCGGGTGGACAAGCTGCGGCTCTACTACAACCACCCGGGCTTCCTGCGCACCATGACGGACGGCGTGCTCGCCGCGCTCGACGAGCTGCCCGAGGGCGTCAGGGCGGGCGCCCACCTCGCCTTCACCACCCACTCCATCCCGGACGCCGCGGCCGACGCCTCGGGGCCGCCGGCCGGCCACGGGGACGGCGGCGCCTACGTCGCCCAGCACCTGGACGCGGCCCGAGCCATCGCCGAGGCGGTGCGCGAGGAGACCGGCGTGGAGCGCCCCTGGGAGCTCGTCTACCAGTCCCGCAGCGGCGCCCCGCACATCCCCTGGCTCGAGCCCGACATCGTCGACCACCTGACCGCCCTGCACGACAGGAGCGTGCCGGCCGTCGTCATGGTCCCCATCGGATTCGTCTCCGACCACATGGAAGTGCTCTACGACCTCGACACCGAGGCCCTGGCCGCCGCCAGGGAGCTCGGCCTGCCGGCCGTACGCTCCGCCACCGTCGGCGCCCACCCACGCTTCGTCGCCGCCATCCGCGACCTGGTGCTCGAGCGGGCCGCCAGTGAGCGCGGCGAGTCACCGACCCGCTGTGCGCTCGGCACGCTCGGCCCGAGCCACGACATCTGCCCGGTGGGCTGCTGCGCGGCCCGCGTCGCCCGCCCGGCCGCCGCAGGCGCCGACAGCCCCTACGCCTGACCGTCCGCCCCCACCTCTGCTCGACCTCAGCCTGACAAGGAGCATTCACGTGTCCGAAGGACCGCAGGCCGCCCGTGGCGAGCTGGCCGCCACGCTGCTCGCGCTCGCCGAGGAGGCGGCCGACCGGGCCGGCCGGCTGCTGCGGGAGGGGCGTCCCGCGGATCTCGGGGTCGCCGCGACCAAGTCGAGCCCGATCGACGTCGTCACCGAGATGGACATCGCCGCCGAGAAGCTGATCACCGGCTTCCTCGCCGAGCGACGCCCCGGCGACGGCTTCCTCGGCGAGGAGGGCGGCGTCACCGGCGGCGACAGCGGGGTGCGTTGGGTCATCGACCCGCTCGACGGCACCGTCAACTACCTCTACGGGCTCCCCCAGTGGGCCGTCTCCATCGCCGCCGAGGCCGACGGCGAGACGCTGGCCGCCGTGGTGGCCGCGCCGATGCGCGGCGAGACCTACCGGGCCGTGCTCGGCGGCGGGGCGGAGCGGCTGACCGCGGGCCGGCCGCCCGAGCCGCTGCGCACCCGCCCCGCGCCGCCCCTGGACCAGGCATTGATCGGCACCGGCTTCAACTACGTGGCCACCGTGCGCACCGCCCAGGCCGCCGTGGCGCAGCGGCTGATCCCACGGGTGCGGGACATCCGCCGCTCGGGCTCCGCCGCCATCGACCTGTGCGACGTGGCCGGCGGCCGGCTCGACGGCTTCTACGAGCGCGGCCTGGCGCCCTGGGACCTGGCCGCCGGCGACCTGATCGCCAGGGAGGCCGGGGCCCGCACCGGCGGCCGTCCGGGACTGCCGCCGGGCGGCGACCTCACCGTCGCCGCCAGCCCCGGCGTCTTCGACGCGCTCCAGCCGCTGCTCGACGAGCTCGGCGCCTGGCACGACTGAGCCCGCCACCGCCCACGCACGCCTGAGCGCCCCCGGGGTTCCCGGGGGCGCTCAGCGCTGGCAGCAGTCAACGGCGCCCGGTGGGGCGCGTGGCGGAACTCAGGCGCTCCTGGCCCCGACCTCCACGCCGTACTCGGCGGCCAACCGGTGCAGGTCGTCCAGCTCGGCCTGCTCCACATCCATCGTGAACAGATCTCCGGCTTCACGAGCGCGGTGCAGATCGGACTGGGTGTTCTCGATACGCTGCAGGATTCCAGCGGTGAACGCGTCCAAGGTGCGCCCCCTCGTCTTCGATCGGTGGCACTGGGGGAGTGCCAGTGGGTGGGTGCGGCCACGGAGGGTCCCGACAGGTCGGCAGCACGGAGCGGCTTGCCGCCGGCAGGGGGGTACCTCCCAGCGTTAGCCGGGGGAAGGTGGTCGCGGGGTGTGTGTCGCTTGTCCTCCCCGGCCCGCCAGGGCCGGAAACCTCACCGGAAGTGAAAATCCGAGCGGATCCCCGGCACCGGTCGTTTACCAGTGGTTTATGGGGTCCCGGTGCAGGATGGAGGGCGGGGCGGGGACCGATGCGCCCAGGCCAGGGCCTCCCGCCGCCCAGGGGATCTCACGAGAAGAGGATCGGGACGTGCGCGTACTCGTCGTGGAGGACGAGCAGTTGCTCGCGGATACGGTGGCCGTCGGGCTGCGCCGCCAGGCCATGGCGGTGGACGTCGTCTACGACGGCGCCGCGGCCACGGAGCGAGTCGACCTCAACGACTACGACGTCGTCGTGCTCGACCGCGACCTGCCCCTGGTCCACGGCGACGACGTGTGCCGGCACATCGTCCGGCTCGGCAAGGCCACCAGGGTGCTGATGCTGACGGCCTCGGGGGACGTCAGCGACCGCGTGGAGGGCCTGGAGATCGGCGCCGACGACTACCTGCCCAAGCCCTTCGCGTTCAGCGAGCTGATCGCCCGCGTGCGGGCGCTCGGCCGGCGGGCCACGCCGCCCCTGCCGCCGGTGCTCGAGCGGTCCGGCATCCGGCTCGACCCCAACCGCCGCGAGGTCTTCAGGGACGACCGGCAGATCAACCTGGCGCCCAAGGAGTTCGCGGTCCTCGAGGTGCTGCTGCGCGGCGACGGGGCGGTGGTCTCGGCCGAGCAGCTGCTGGAGAAGGCCTGGGACGAGAACACCGACCCGTTCACCAACGTGGTCCGCGTCACGGTGATGACGCTCCGTCGCAAGCTGGGCGACCCGCCGGTGATCACCACCGTGCCGGGGGCGGGATACCGGATCTGAGCCATGGCATCGTCAGCGTCTCCGCCCCCTGGCCCCCCTAGGCCGCCCAAACCGCCGCTCCCGCCTCCTCCCGGCCACCGACCCCCGCCCCGGATGCCCAGCGCCCCACCCAGGCCCCCGTGGGACCCCAGGGAGGGCGACCGGTCGCACGGCTGGCTGCGGCCCACTATCCGGATCCGGCTCACCCTGCTCTACGGCGGGATGTTCCTGATCGCCGGCGTGGTGCTGCTGACGATCATCTACCTGCTGGCGGCCCAGGCGCTGCACAAGGGCAACGCGCTGCCCTTCGAGTTCCGCGACGCGGCGAACGTGGAGATCACGTCGCCGGTGTGCGAGGCGCCCCCGGCACAGGTCACCACGGACCAGTTCGAGGCCTGGGCGGCCGACTGCTACGACCGGCAGCGCGCCATCGCCCTCGACGGGCTGCTGCGCAACTCGCTGCTCGCGCTCCTCGGCCTCGCGGTGGCCGCGTTCGCCTTCGGCTACGTGATGGCCGGCCGGGTGCTCTCGCCGCTCGGCCGGATCACCCGCACCGCCCGCCAGGTGGCCGGCTCCGACCTGCACCGCAGGATCGAACTCGACGCGCCGGACGACGAGTTCAAGGAGCTGGCCGACACCTTCGACGAGATGCTGGACCGCCTCGACCGCGCGTTCACCGCCCAGCAGCGCTTCGTGGCCAACGCCTCGCACGAGCTCCGCACCCCGCTGGCGATCAACCGCACCCTGCTCGAGGTGCAGCTCTCCGACCCGGAGGCGTCGCCCGAGCTGGTCCAGCTCGGCAAGACGCTGCTGGCCACCAACGAGCGGAGCGAGCAACTGGTGGAGGGCCTGCTCCTGCTGGCCCGCAGCGAGAACGAGATCGTGGACCGCAAGCCGGTCGACCTGGCCGAGGTGGCCGGGCAGGCGGTCGAGCAGGTGCGGGGCGAGGCGCAGCAGCGCGGGGTGGAGCTGCGCGGCGTCCGGCGGCCGGTCCAGGTCCAGGGCAACGGCGTGCTGCTGGAGCGGATCGCCCTGAACCTCGTGCAGAACGCGGTCCGGTACAACGTGCCGGAGGGCGGCTGGGTGCGGGTGGACACGGAGGCCGTGCCCGGGCAGGCCCTGCTGGTGGTGGAGAATACGGGTCCGGTCGTGCCGGCGTACGAGGTCGATAACATGTTCGAGCCCTTCCGTCGGCTGCGTACCGATCGCACGGGCAGCGACAAGGGCGTCGGCCTCGGCCTGTCGATCGTCCGCTCCGTGGCGCGGGCGCACGGCGGCTATGTCAGGGCGGAGCCGCGGGAGCAGGGCGGCCTGGTGATGAAGGTCGCCATCCCGGTCTGAGCAGGCCCCACAGCGGGAAAGAAGGAGATGTGATCAATCGCATAGCGACGCCCGGGGCGGCGGGCGTCACGCGGTCGTGGGCGGGCTTTTGACCGGTTAGCGGCCCGATCGGCAGCCGGGATGATCACCTCTTCAGGCGTTCGGTTGGGTGTCGATTGAGTAACAGCACTTGATGTGAGGCAAAATCTCCGCCTCGGGTCGGGCACAAAGTCCGACCCCCCGCGCGTTACGTGCGCTGGAGATACCACAGACACCCGGAGGGGGAGAACGAAATGGCAACCGACTACGACACTCCACGCAAGACCGATGACGATGTCAACGAGGACAGCATCGAGGAACTGAAGGCCCGGCGGAACGACAAGTCGGCGTCCACCGTCGACGTCGACGAGTTCGAGCAGGCGGAGGGCCTGGAGCTGCCCGGCGCCGACCTCTCGAACGAGGAGCTTTCCGTTCGGGTCCTGCCTCGCCAGGCCGACGAGTTCACCTGCATGAGCTGCTTCCTCGTGCACCACCGGTCGCAGCTGGCGAAGGAGAAGGACGGTCAGCCGATCTGCCGCGACTGCGCGGCATGAGCGCCGGCCCGGGCGTGCCCTCAGGCCGCGTCCGGGCGGGCCTTGGTGAGCGCCGCGGTGAGGCGGTCGGGCTGCCGGGTGGAGAGATACAGGTACGGAGTGGGATCATCCGGATCCGTCACCTCGACCCGGACGGCCGTCGGGATGTAGGCGCGCAGCAACATATGGGCCCGGGCATCCGCACGGTGGGTGCGCCAGGCGCGCGCCTCCTCGGCGTCGAGCGCCCGGGCCTCGCCCAGGGCCGTGAGCGGGATCCTGGCGTCGCCCGCGACCAGCGAGCCGGCCACCACCCGGATCCGGGCCGAGCCGTAGGCGCTCAGCGCCACCCCGGAGAGGGCCCCGCCCGCGGCGAGGCCGCACAACAGGGGCACGAGGCCCAGCGGCACCAGGGCGAATCCCAGCAGCAGCACGCCCAGCAGGGCCATCAGCCACCACCTCGCGGGCACGGTCAGTCGCTCGTCGTACGGCTTCATGGCCCCAGCATCGCAGGCTCGTCCCCAGGGGCCGTCGGCGGCGGTAGGGTCTGCATCGTGAGTGCCGACTCTGTGAGCCCTAGTCCGCTGGACGTTCCGCTCCGGCGGATCGATCCGGCGGTCCCCGTCCCCTCCCGAGCGCATCCGGGAGACGCGGGGGTCGACCTGGTGACCACCCAGGCCGCCGAGCTGGCGCCGGGCGAGCGCGCGGTGCTGCCCACGGGGGTGGCCATCGCCCTCCCCGACGGTTACGCGGCGTTCGTGCACCCGCGCTCCGGGCTCGCCGCCCGCTGCGGGGTGTCCATGGTCAACGCGCCAGGCACCATCGACGCCGGGTACCGTGGAGAGATCAAGGTCATCGTGATCAATCTGGATCCGCGGGAGACCGTGCGGTTCCAGCCGTTCGACCGGATCGCCCAGCTCGTCGTCCAGCAGGTGGCGGCGGTGCGTTTCCACGAGGTCACGGAGCTGCCGGATTCGGCGCGGGCCACGGGGGGTTTCGGCTCCACGGGCGGCCATGCCGGCCTGGTGACCCACCCCTACGCTGCGGTCGGCCCCGGCGGGAGCGCCGACCGGAAAGGACTCTGACGTGTTCGGACGTCGTCGCAAGCGGAACGAGGAGCCGGCCGAGGCGGCGGAGGCGGTCGAGGCCACCACCGATGAGGCTCCCGACGAGGAGGAGGTGCGCCGGGTCAAGCTGGAGCCGGCGCCCCGCCCCGACGGTCCCTGGGACCTGAGCGAGGTGGGCAGTCCCTCCGAGGGCCGCGTGGACCTCGGCGGCCTCTTCGTGCCCGGCGTGCAGGGCATGGAGCTGCGCGTGGAGGTCGCGGGAGACGCGATCGTCGCCGCGACCGTGGTCCTCAAGGACAGCGCGGTCCAGCTCCAGGCGTTCGCGGCCCCCAAGCGCGAGGGCATCTGGGCGGAGGTGCGCGAGGAGATCGCCGCCGGCATCACCCAGCAGGGCGGCGTGATCGAGGAGATCGAGGGGCCGCTCGGCTGGGAGCTGCGGGCCCGGGTGCCGGTGCAGCTGCCGGACGGCAAGCGCGGCATGCAGGTCGTGCGGTTCGTCGGCGTCGACGGCCCGCGCTGGTTCCTGCGCGGCGTGATCTCCGGCCAGGGCGCGGTCCAGCCGCAGGCGGCCGGCGTCCTCGAGCAGATCTTCCGGGACACCGTGGTGGTCCGTGGCGACGGCCCGATGGCCCCCCGTGACCCGATCGTCCTCAAGCTGCCGCAGGACGCGCAGATGGTGCCGGACGGTGTGAAGCAGGAGCAGGCGGCCGCCGACGGCGCCCAGGTCTCCCGCTTCGCCGGCGGCCTCGACAAGCTGCGCAGGGGCCCGGAGATCTCCGAGGTCAGGTAGGCGCCTCCCGCGCGGGTGTGTCAGGCGCCCGCGCGGGTACTCGGGGCTCTCCGTCACGGAAGGTCCCGTCATGAGCAGAGGCAGAGGACGCCACCGCCTCGAGCGGACCGGCACCGAGCCGATCACCGCGTACAGCGACATCCGGCTGCGCATCCTGCTGTCCGCGATCTTCACCCCGCTGTTCGCCGCCGCCACGGTCGCCTTCGCCATCTGGCTGGGCGCCTCGGGCCCGCACTCCTCGCCGGGGCGTGGCCCGCTGATCGCGCTGACCGTGGGGTGCGCGGTCCTCACCCTGGCCGCCGCGACCGACCTGACGATCCTGCTGCGGCGCCGCCGGGAGGCGCGCGACGAGGAGCAGAACGAGCAGGACCGGGGCGAAGCACCCTAGAAGCGACCCTTGGCATACGGACCCCGTCAACGACGGCACGTCCGTCATCAGGGTGTCGTCAACGAACGCCGCGGCGGCCGCGAACAGGAGTTCCCTGAGCGAGTAAGTGTCAGACCACTCGTTCAGGAGAACCGATGGCCGACCTGGTCTTCGTCCTGGTCATCCTCGCGGGGTTCGCGTTGGTGGCCCTCACCGCCCGCGGGGTGGCCAAGCTGTGAGCGCCGAGAACATCGTCGGTCTCTGCGTGGCCGCCGGCCTCCTCGGCTACCTGGTCCTCGCCCTGCTCTTCCCCGAGAGATTCTGAGGGCCGCCGACCATGAGCACCCCCCTGGCCGACGTGCTCCAGATATCCGCCCTCGTCGTGGCGCTCGTCCTGGTGCACCGCCCCTTCGGCGACTACATGGCCGCCGTCTACTCCTCCAGGAAGCACCTGCGCGCCGAGCGGCTGATCTACCGCTGCGTCGGCGCCGACCCCGACGCCGAGATGAGCTGGACCGCCTACCTGCGCTCCGTGCTCGCCTTCTCCGCCGTCGGCGTGCTCTTCCTCTACCTGCTGCTGCGGGTCCAGGACCTGCTGCCGCTCTCGCTCGGCTTCGCCGGCATCCCCGCCGACCAGGCCTTCAACACCGCCGTCTCCTTCGTCTCCAACACCAACTGGCAGTCGTACTCCGGCGAATCGGCCATGGGCCACCTGGTCCAGGCCGGCGGCCTCGCCGTGCAGAACTTCCTCTCGGCCGCCGTCGGCATGGCCGTCGCCATCGCCCTGGTCCGCGGCTTCGTCCGATTCCGCACCGGCGAGCTCGGCAACTTCTGGACCGACCTGGTGCGCGGCACCGTCCGCGTCCTGCTGCCGATCTCCGTGCTCGCCGCGATCGTGCTGGTGGCGCTCGGCGCCGTCCAGAACTTCTCCGGCGGCCACGAGGTGACCACCCTCACCGGCGCCACCCAGCACATCACCGGCGGCCCGGTCGCCTCCCAGGAGGCGGTGAAGAACCTGGGCACCAACGGCGGCGGCTTCTACAACGCCAACTCCGCCCACCCCTTCGAGAACCCCGACGGCATCAGCAACCTCCTGGAGATCTTCCTGCTGCTGCTCATCCCGTTCTCGCTGCCCCGCACCTTCGGCCGGATGGTCGGCAACGTGCGGCAGGGCTACGCCGTCGTCGCCGCGATGGGCGTCATCTGGCTGGCCGGCGTCATCGCCGTCACCATCGTCGAGCACCAGGCGCCGGGCACCGCCTCCCAGGCGGCAGGCGGCTCCATGGAGGGCAAGGAGCAGCGCTTCGGCATCGGGGGCTCCTCGCTGTTCGCGGTCTCCACCACCATGACCTCGACCGGCTCGGTCAACTCCTTCCACGACTCCTTCCAGGGACTCTCCGGCGGCGTGCTGATCTTCGGCATGGTGCTCGGCGAGATCGCCCCGGGCGGCGTCGGTTCCGGCCTCTACGGCATGCTGATCATGGCTGTGATCGCCGTCTTCATCGCCGGCCTGATGGTCGGCAGGACCCCCGAGTACCTGGGCAAGAAGATCGGCACCCGCGAGATCAAGCTCGCCGCCTGCGCGATCCTCGTCTCCCCGGCCCTCACGCTGATCGGCACCGCCCTCGCCATGGGGCTCGGCGACGGCGAGGAGTCCATGACCAACACCGGGCCACACGGCTTCTCCGAGGTCCTCTACGCCTACGCCTCGGCCTCCAACAACAACGGCAGCGCCTTCGCCGGCCTGGCCGCCAACACCGACTTCTTCAACACCACCCTCGGCATCTGCATGCTGCTGGGCCGATTCCTGCCCGTCGTGTTCGTCCTGGCGCTGGCGGGCTCGCTCGCCGGGCAGCGCCGCGTCCCCGTGACCGTCGGCACCCTCTCCACCCACCGGCCGCTCTTCAGCGGCCTGCTGGTGGCCACCGCCGTGGTCGTCGCGGGGCTGACGTTCTTCCCGGCGCTCTCCCTCGGCCCGCTCGCGGAAGGACTCGCAGCGTGAGCACCACCACCCCCGCCCGCCCCGAGGCCGGTGCCCGGCACCGGCACCCCGCCCACCCGGGGGCCCGGGTGGCCCGCGGCGGCTTCGATCCGAAGCTGCTGTGGTCCTCGCTGCCCAGCGCGCTCACCAAGCTGGACCCGCGCGCCATGGTCAGGTCGCCGGTGATGTTCGTCGTGCTGATCGGCTCGGCGCTCACCACCGTGCTGGCCGCCGCCGAACCCAGTGACGTGTTCGGCTGGGCCATTGCCGGCTGGCTCTGGCTCACCGTCCTCTTCGCCAACCTCGCCGAGGCCGTCGCCGAGGGGCGCGGCCGCGCCCAGGCCGCCTCGCTGCGCGCCGCCCGCACCGACACCGTCGCCCGCCGGCTCGTCGACGCCGGCGGGGACGAGGAGCGGGTGCCGGGCACCGCGCTGCGCGTCGGCGACCTCGTGGTCTGCGAGGCCGGCGACGTGATCCCCGGCGACGGCGACGTGGTCGAGGGCGTGGCCTCGGTCGACGAGTCCGCCATCACCGGGGAGTCGGCACCCGTCATCCGCGAGTCCGGCGGCGACCGCTCGGCCGTCACCGGCGGCACCCGGGTGCTCTCCGACCGGATCACCGTCCGGATCACCACCAGGCCAGGCGAGACCTTCCTCGACCGGATGATCTCCCTGGTCGAGGGCGCGGCCCGGCAGAAGACACCCAACGAGATCGCCCTCAACATCCTGCTGGCCAGCCTGACCATCGTCTTCCTGCTGGCCGTGGTCACCCTCCAGCCGTTCGCCGTCTACGCCGGCGCCGAGCAGTCGCTCGTGGTCCTCACCGCGCTGCTGGTCTGCCTCATCCCCACCACCATCGGCGCGCTGCTCTCCGCCATCGGCATCGCCGGCATGGACCGACTGGTGCAGCGCAACGTGTTGGCCACCTCCGGCCGGGCCGTCGAGGCGGCCGGTGACGTGTCCACCCTGCTGCTGGACAAGACCGGCACCATCACGCACGGCAACCGGCGGGCCGCCGAACTCCTGCCGGCCGCCGGCGTCACCCGGGAGGAGCTGGCCGAGGCCGCCCAGCTGTCCTCGCTGGCCGACGAGACCCCCGAGGGCCGCTCCATCGTCACCCTGGCGGTGGCGGAGTACGGCCGGCCGGCCCGCGACCGCGACGACCTGACCGACGCCGACTGGGTCCCGTTCACCGCCCAGACCCGGATGTCGGGCGTCGACGCCGACGGCCGGCGCATCCGCAAGGGCGCGGTCGGCGCCGTCACCGGCTGGGTCGTCGAACTCGGCGGCACGGTCTCGGACGCCACGCTCGGCACGGTCGAGTCCATCAGCGCCGGCGGCGGCACCCCGCTGCTGGTCGCGGACGGACCCCGGGTGCTCGGCGTCGTCCACCTCAAGGACGTCGTCAAGGAGGGACTGCGCGAGCGCTTCGAACAGCTGCGGGCCATGGGCATCAAGACGGTGATGATCACCGGCGACAACGCCCGCACCGCCAAGGCCATCGCGGCGGAGGCCGGCGTCGACGACTACCTCGCCGAGGCCACGCCGGAGGACAAGATGGCCCTGATCAAGCGGGAACAGGCCGGCGGCCGGCTGGTCGCCATGACCGGCGACGGCACCAACGACGCCCCGGCCCTGGCCCAGGCGGACGTCGGCGTCGCCATGAACACCGGCACCTCGGCCGCCAAGGAGGCCGGGAACATGGTGGACCTGGACTCCGACCCCACCAAGCTGATCGACATCGTGCAGATCGGCAAGCAGCTGCTGATCACCCGCGGCGCGTTGACGACGTTCTCGATCGCCAACGACATCGCCAAGTACTTCGCGATCATCCCGGCGATGTTCGCCGTCGCCTCTCCGGGCCTCGACTCGCTCAACATCATGCGGCTGTCCTCGCCCGAGTCGGCCATCCTGTCGGCCGTCGTCTTCAACGCGCTGATCGTGGTGGCCCTGGTGCCACTCGCGCTGCGCGGCGTCGCCTACCGGCCGCTGGGCGCCGACCAGCTGCTCAGCCGCAACCTCGGCGTCTTCGGCATCGGCGGCCTGATCGCCCCGTTCGTCGGCATCAAGGCGATCGATCTGCTCGTCTCACTGCTCCCTGGGATCGGGTGACACTCGACATGAACATCAGAACCCCCCTGCGCACCGTCTGGGCCGCGCTCCGGGCCCTGCTGGTGCTGACCGTGGTCACCGGCGTCCTCTACCCGCTGGCCGTCACGGGCGTGGCCCAGGCCGCGTTCGGCGACCGGGCCGACGGCTCGCCGGTCCAGGCCGACGGGCGGGACGTCGGCTCGGCGCTGATCGGCCAGACCTGGAACGACGCCAACGGCGACCCCGACCCGCGCTGGTTCCAGCCACGCCCTTCCAACAGCGGCTACGACCCGACCGCGACCGGCTCAAGCCAGCTGGGCGCCAGCGATCCGACGCTGCTGGCGTCGGTCGAGGAGACGCGCGCGGCGGTCGCCGCCTTCAACGGCGTGCCGGAGTCGGCGGTACCGCCGGACGCGGTGACGGGCTCGGCCTCGGCGATCGACCCGCACATCTCGCCGGCCTACGCGGAGATCCAGGTCGCCCGGGTGGCCTCGGCGAACGGGCTCTCCCCGGACCGCGTCGAGCGGCTGGTCGCCGACCACACGGAAGGACGCGACCTGGGCTTCCTCGGCGACGAACGGGTCAATGTGCTGGAGCTGAACGTGGCTCTGCGGGCTGTTGTCACGGCGGGCGGGGAGTAGCCCCCTTCGTTTGGCGCTTGGCGTTGGCCGCCGGCCCGACCAGGCGGCGCAGCCGCCGGGGTCGGGCCTTGCGGCCGTGCCGTGCGGTGCCGCGCCCACCCACCCGCCCTTGGCAGGTGGCCTCGCGCGGCGCTGGCCGGGGGGCCCGGCGGCGGAGCCGCCGTGGGCCATCGGCCCGCCGAGTCGGGTACGGCGCGCAGCGCGACGGGCCCGTGCGGTGCCGCGCCCACCCACCCGCCCTCCGGGCGGGTCGTCGCGCGGCGCTGGCCGCGTGGCCCGGCGGCGCAGCCGCCCGCAGGCCATCGGCCCTCCGGCCTGCCACCCGCGCGAAGCGCCGGGCACCCGGCGGCAAAGCCGCCACAGGCCCGGCCCGCAGGGCCACCCGCGCGCAGCGCGTGAAAAGGGCGGGTGGGTGGGGGAAAACCCGGCGCGAAGCGCCGGCTGCCCACGGCGGAGCCGCCGGGCCGGGAAGGGTGGGTGGGTGGGGAACAACCCCCGCGGAGTGCACCCGGCGCGGCACGCCGTCATGGCGCCGCCGTCGCGTCCGTCACGCGGGAGAGCGTGAAGTCGTGGTCGCGACGATGGTCGTGGCACCAGCCGTACATCGCCCCCGGTGGGTCGAGCGTCAGCTCGTCCATCGCGCAGCGGCGCGCTCGGCCGTGTTCGTCGGGGTGTTCGAGCAGGACCCGGGCCCCGGTGTCGATGCCGCGGGCCAGGTCGCGGACCGCGTCGGGGGAGAGCTGGGGCGCGGCCTGGCGGAGGAACTCGGCGGAGCGTTTGGCGGCCACCAGCAGCTGGGCCACCACCCGCTCCAGGCGTTCCGGCTCGGGGCGGCCGACGGAGGCCGCGTAGCCGCGCTGGCCCGGCAGGGGGGCGCGGCGTTCCGGTTGTGGCGCCGGCTTGGGGCGTTCGGTGCGTTCGACCTGGACGGTGCCGTCCACCGCCTCGGTGACCGGCGCGTAGCCGGCGGTCCGCAGGGCGGCCAGCGTCTCGGGTGCGGGGGTGCGGCTGACCAGGACCGTGGGGGCCAGCTGGCGCAGGCCGAGCGGGGCAAGCTTGCGGTGGTAGATGATCTCGGTGAGCAGCGCCGGCTCAGGGGCGTGGATGACGCAGCCGGCGGAGACCACCCGGAGTTGGCCGTGGCGCCTGGCGGTGTCGGCGATCAGATAGCGCAGGGGCTGGGGGAGCGGGCCGCCGTTGAGCCCGGTCAGCTCGGACTCGATGGAGGTGGCGCTGCCGCCCGCGTCCAGGCCCCGGCGGATGCTGCCGGGCGTGAAGCGCCAGACCGAGGCGGCGCCGCGGGACTCGCGGTCGGCGACCGCGTCCAGCGTGCGTTCCAGGCGGGCGGAGGGCGCGCCGGCCACCACGGCCGTCAGGTCGCCGCCGATCCTGGCCCGCTCGCTGGCGGCCGGCAGCAGGCGGCGCGCGGCCTCGACCAGCGCCGTCTCGTCGTCGGCGAGCAGCGCGGCGCCGAGCGGCGAGAGCGTGCCGTGCGCCAGCACGCCAAGCCGGCTTGCCTCGGCGAGCAGGGTGGTGAACGGCGGGGTGTCCTCGTCGAGCCTGGCGGCCAGCGGCCGGTGCCAGGCGACCACGGCGCCGAGCGCGGCCGGTTCGGCGGCGCCCCTGCCGGCCGGCAGCCGGGAGGCGGCGTTGAGCAGGGTGCGGCGGGCGATCGTGACGTCCCTGCGCGGTGGGAGTTCGAGCAGCGCCGGCAGCGTCCTGCCCTCCCGGTCCCTGGTCCTGGTGGGGGTGGCCGGCACCGAGCGCCAGGCGCGCAGCAGGATGGCCGCGCGGTGGCCCGGGTCGCCGGCCAGCCATGTGTCGTAGTCGGCGGTGGCCGGGAAGCGGTCCTCGTCCCGGCAGAGCAGTCCCGCGGCCCTGCCGAGTTCGAGGGCGAGCCGGACGTCGGTCTCCTCGCAGCCGGCCGCCCTGCCGAGGCGCAGCAGCTCGCGCGGGCCGACGCCGCCGGTCTTGCGCCGCTCGGGCGGGCGCGCCGCGCACTCGGCGAGCACCGCGGCCGCCCGGTCGAGGAACGCGAACGCCGAGGCCGCCGCCTCCTTGGCCACCGCCTCGGCCGGGGCGGACACCAGCGGCGGGGCCGGCGGCCCGGCGGCGAACGGCGCCCGCCAGTCGGGGCCGCGCAGGATCAGGGCCACCTCGGCCGGCATCTGGGCCGGCACCTGCCCGTAGCGCGCTCGCAGCAGCAGGCCGCGGTCGAGCGCCCACCGCAGCCCGGGCAGCGAACTCGGCACCGGCTCGGTCCGCACCGCCCGGCTGTGGTCGAGCAGCAGCTCGCGCGAGGCCGGCGGCGCCGAGGCCACCAGGTCGCGCACCAGACCCGGGTCCGTGTGGTGCGCCAGCAGCGTGTCCAGCCGGCGCTGCCTGGTCTCGGGCGGCGTGATGCCCAGGGCCTCGACCATCCCCCGCAGCTCCTCGGTGGTCTTCTCGTCGAGCAGCTCGGCGAGCCCGGTCCCGAGGCCGAGCGGCGTCGGCCAGGTCTTCGCCACCTGCTCGGCCAGGTACCAGAGGCCCCGCTCGTCCTGCCAGGCGAGCGCGTGGCCGGCCAGCTCCGTCAGCGCGAGATCGAGGCCGCGGGCCCCCTCGCCGTCCGCCTCGCGCAGCAGGCCGGCGAGCCGCTCCCGTGCCACCCCCGGACCTATGGCCCCCGACGCGGCGAGCGCCTCCGCCACCTGGAGGCAGCGCAGCGGCACCCGGGACATGGCCCGCGCGACCGACGCCTTGTCCAGCAGGCGGGTGGCCAGGTCGCCGAGGTCGTTCGGGGCGTACGGCTGGAGCGTGTCGGGCCGGGCCGCGAGCAGGGCGCGTAGTTGCCCCGCCGGCAGCCCGCCGAGCCAGGCGCTGAGCGGGAAGCCGGGGGAGGCGCTGGGCGACGACGTGCTGATCGAACTCACCTCATGACCGTGATGCGACGCTATGGAGTCGGACGGTCACCGTATCGGCCCGCTCGTCGGGCCGGGGCCGAAACGGAGAAAGAATGGGGAAACTATGCCCCCCTCGCCCCGGGGGTTGATTTCATACGGGACCCTGACGCCCGCGCCCACCGCGATCACCTGGTGCTTCGCCGGCGAGGTACGACAATGGGGTCATGGCACGCCGCGGCAAACTACGCATCTATCTCGGCGCGGCCCCCGGAGTCGGCAAGACCTACGCGATGCTGTCCGAGGCCCACCGCCGCGTCGAGCGTGGCACCGACGTGGTCGTGGCGCTCGTCGAACACCACGACCGGCCCCGCACCCAGGTGCTGCTGCACGGCCTCGAACAGGTGCCGCGCCAGGAGATCCGCTACCGCGACGGCGTCTTCGGCGAGATGGACACCGACGCCGTGCTCCGCCGCCGCCCGCAGGTCGCGCTGGTGGACGAGCTGGCCCACACCAACGTGCCGGGCGGTCGCAACGAGAAGCGCTGGCAGGACATCGAGGAGCTGCTCGACGCCGGCATCGACGTGGTCTCCACCGTCAACATCCAGCACCTGGAATCCCTCGGCGACGTCGTCGAGTCGATCACCGGCGTCCGCCAGAAGGAGACCGTGCCGGACGCCGTCGTGCGCCGCGCCGACCAGATCGAGCTGGTCGACATGGCCCCCGAGGCGCTGCGCCGGCGGATGGCCCACGGCAACATCTACGCCCCCGACAAGGTGGACGCGGCGCTCTCCCACTACTTCCGCCCCGGCAACCTGACGGCGCTGCGCGAGCTCGCCCTGCTGTGGACGGCCGACCGGGTCGACGCCTACCTGCGCCGCTACCGCGACGAGCACGGCATACGCTCCACCTGGCACGCCCGCGAGCGCCTGGTGGTCGGCCTCACCGGCGGCCCCGAGGGCTCCACCCTGATCCGCCGCGCCGCCCGGATGGCCGCCAAGAGCTCGGGCAGCGAGATCATGGCCGTCTACATCTCGCGCGCCGACGGCCTCACCTCGGCCTCGCCCCGCGAGCTCGCCGCCCAGCGCACCCTCGTCGAGCAGCTCGGCGGCACCTTCCACCACGTCATAGGCGACGAGGTCCCGGCCGCCCTGCTCGACTTCGCGCGCGGCGTCAACGCCAACCAGATAGTCCTCGGCTCCAGCCGCCGCAAGACCTGGCAGTACATCTTCGGGCCCGGCGTCGGCGCCACCGTGGCCCGCGACTCGGGCCCCGACATCGACGTGCACATCGTCACCCACGACGAGGTCGCCAAGGGCCGGGGCCTGCCGGCCGCCCGCGGCGCCCGGCTCGGCCGCTCGCGCATCGTCGCCGGCTGGCTGATCGGCGTGCTGGGGCCCGTCCTGCTGACCCTGGGGCTCGCCCAGCCGGAGCCCGGCGCCGAGTTCGCCAGCGACGTGCTGCTCTTCCTCTCCGTCACCGTGCTCGCCGCCCTGGTCGGCGGACTGCTCCCCGGCCTGTTCTCGGCCGCCTTCGGCTCGCTGCTGCTCAACTTCTACTTCGCCCGGCCCATCCACCAGTGGTCCATCGCGGAGGGCCACAACATCGTGGCCATCATCGTGTTCTTCGCCATCGCGGTCGCCGTGGCCACCGTCGTCGACCGCTCCGCGCGCCGCACCCAGCAGGCGGCCAGGCTGCGCGCCGAGTCCGAGACGCTGACGCTGCTCGCCGGCAGCGTGCTGCGCGGCGAGGACACCCTGGGCGCGCTGCTGGAGCGGGCCAGGGAGACCTTCGGCATGGAGTCGGCCGCCCTGCTGGAGACCGACCCCGACCGACGGCACTGGACCTGCGTCGGCAGCGTCTCCGTGCCCGACCAGGTCCCGGCCCGCCCCCTGCTGACCCCCGAGGACGCGGACGTCGACGTGCCGGTCGGCGAGCACGCCATGCTGGCCCTCTCCGGCCGGAAGCTGCCGGCCGAGGACCGTCGGGTGCTCACCGCCTTCGCCCTGCACGCGGCCGCCGTCCTCGACCGTCAGCGGCTGAAGTCCGAGGCCCACCGCGCCCACAAGCTCGCCGAGGGCAACCGCATCCGCACCGCCCTGCTGGCCGCCGTCTCGCACGACCTGCGCACCCCGCTGGCCGCCATCAAGGCCAGCGTCTCCAGCCTCCGCTCGGACGACGTGGCCTGGTCGGAGGAGGACGAGGCCGACCTGCTGGAGAGCATCGAGCAGGGCGCCGACCGCCTGGACCAGCTGGTGGGCAACCTGCTCGACATGTCCCGGCTGCAGACCGGCACCGTCGAGCCGCTGATCCGCGAGATGTACCTGGACGAGGTGGTGCCCACGTCGCTCGGCGGCGTCCCCGAGGGCTCCGTCGACCTGGACATCCCCGAGACGCTGCCGCTGGTCGCCGCCGACCCCGGACTCCTCGAACGCGTCGTCGCCAACGTCGTCGAGAACGCCGTCAAGTACAGCCCGGCGGACCGGCAGGTGCTGGTGCGGGCCAGCAGCCTCGGCAACCGCGTCGAGCTGCGCGTCGTGGACCGCGGCCCCGGCGTGCCCGATACCGAGAAGGCACGGATCTTCGAGCCGTTCCAGCGGTACGGCGACACCCCGCGGGGCAACGGGGTCGGCCTCGGCCTCGCGGTCGCGCGCGGCTTCGCCGAGGCCATGGGCGGCACCCTCGACGCCGAGGACACCCCCGGCGGCGGGCTGACCATGGTCATCACCCTGCCCGCCGCCCGCACCCCGAGCCCGGCTCCCCCGGAAGAGACAACGGAAGAGACAACAGCAGAAAGGGCTCCCCATGCATCGGGTGCTCGTAGTCGATGACGAACCCCAGATCCTGCGCGCGCTCGTGATCAACCTCAAGGCCCGCAAGTACGAGGTGGACACCGCCGAGGACGGCGCCGAGGCCCTGCGCCTGGCCGCCGACCGGCACCCGGACGTGGTCATCCTCGACCTCGGTCTTCCCGACATGGACGGGGTGGACGTGATCACCGGCATCCGGGGCTGGACCCGGGTGCCGATCATCGTCCTCTCGGCGCGGCACACCTCGGACGAGAAGGTCGAGGCGCTGGACGCGGGGGCCGACGACTACGTCACCAAGCCCTTCGGCATGGACGAGCTGCTGGCGCGGCTGCGGGCCGCGGTGCGGCGCGCCGAGCCGAGCGGCGCCGCCGAGGACGAGCCGACGGTCGAGACGGCGGACTTCACGGTCGACCTGGCCGCCAAGAAGGTGCACCGGGAGGGCAAGGACGTCCGGCTCACCCCCACCGAGTGGCACCTGCTCGAGGTGCTGATCCGCAACACCGGCCGGCTGGTCAGCCAGAAGCAGCTGCTCCAGGAGGTGTGGGGTCCTTCGTACGGCACGGAGACCAACTACCTGCGGGTCTACATGGCGCAGCTGCGCCGCAAGCTGGAGGCCGACCCGTCCGTGCCGCGCCATCTGATCACCGAACCGGGTATGGGTTACCGCTTCGAGCGCTGAGCCGTGGGTCGATCACGTTACGCTGAGAGCATGAGTGCCGAAGGCCGCCCCCCTCGGAGGCGGTGGAAGCTGTTCCCGTGGCCGGGGGCGAAGGGCGCGGACCGCGCCGACCTCGTCGGCGACGAGCAGCCAGCGGACGCGGGCTGCACCAGGATCCGCGACTGCGCGGAGGGCCCGGAGGGCCGCGAGGTGGTGCGGGTCACCGGCACACTGCGTGCGGTCACGCAACGCACGGTGGCCGGCATGCCGGCCCTGCAGGCCGAGCTGGACGACGGCTCGGCCTCCCTGGACGTGGTGTGGCTCGGCAGGCGCGCGATAGCCGGCATCGAGCCCGGCCGAGCGGTCGTCGCCTCCGGGCGGATCGTCAGGACGCACGGCAGGCAGGTGCTGTTCAACCCCCGATACCAGCTGCAACCGCGTGGACAGGAGTAGCCGAGTGACCCGACCAGAGAGTCGCGCCGACACCGACAACGACACCGGCCAGGCCGGCCCCGCCGAGGCCGCCGCCCCCCGGATCGCCGACCAGACGCCGGACGAGGCGGCGACGCGCGCCGCGTTCTTCGAGGCGTTCGGCGGGGTGCGGGGCATGGTCGAGACGACGGTGCCCGGCCTGGTCTTCGTCCTCAGCTACACCATCAACCGCTCCATCAACGTCTCGGCGATCGCCGCGCTCAGCGTCTCCGCCATCCTCGCCGTCTCCCGGCTGATCCAGCGGGACACCCTCAAGCACGCGCTGAGCGGCGTCTTCGGCGTCGCCTTCGGCGCGGTCTTCGCGATGATCTCCGGCGACGCGAAGAACTTCTACCTGCCGGGCATGCTCTACACGCTGGGCCTCGGCGTGGCCTACGTGGCCACGGCGCTGGCCGGCGTGCCGCTCCTCGGCCTCATCCTGGGCCCCGTCTTCCGCGAGAACCTGTCCTGGCGCACCCGCAACCCGGGCCGCAAGCGGGCCTATGTGCGGGCCAGTTACGTCTGGGGCGGCATCCTGCTCGCCAAGTCGGCGATCACCTTCCCCATCTACTTCTGGGGCGACGCGACGCAGCTCGGCTGGCTGCGGGTGGCACTCGGCATCCCGCCGTTCCTCGTCGCCGTCTACTTCACCTGGATCGTCCTGGTGAAGGCGCCGGCGCCGATCGACGTGATCGCCGAATGGGAGGAACGCGAGCGGCGCGAGGCGGCGGCCTCGGAGTAGCCGCCGACGGGTCGCCCCTGGCGGGGCGAAGGCCCCGCCGCTGCGCGCTTGGCGTTGGCCACCGGCCGCACGGCCCGGCGGCGCAGCCGCCGTGGGCCTCGGGCCTGCCTCCCCGCGCGGAGCGCGGAAGAGGGCGGGTGGGTGGTGAAGCTCCGCGTGAAGCGCCGGGCACCGGCCCCGCTGCCACCCCGCGCGAAGCGCGGGAAAGGGCGGGTGGGTGGGGGAAAAGCGGCGCGGAGCGCCCGCGTGGTGGCCTGCCGCCTGGCGCTGGGTGCTGGAGCGCGTGGGGGAGAATCAGGCGGCGCCCGACACCACGCGGCGTGCGGCGGTCACCGTCGCCTGGAGGAGGCTGTGGGAGATGCTGCTGTCGATACCCGAGTCCGGCTGGTACCTGATCGCGGCCGCCGCGACGGCGTGCTTCGTGCTCGGCATGTGGGCCCTGACCAAGGGGATGGAGAGGCCAGGGGCCGGGTGGCGAAGACGGTGGCCCCTCGCCGCGGGGCCGGTGCTCGGCGGCGTCGTGGTGGTGGCCACCCGGCTGGGGTCCGAGCCGGCCTCGGTCTTCCTCTTCCTCTACAGCGTCGCGTTCGCCTCCATCCCGATGGCCCTCCTCCCGGTCCGTGGCCGGCTGCTGCGGGCCACGGCCGCCTACCACTGGAACCCGCACGCCGGGGTCCCGGTCGACCGGCTCATGATGGGCTGGATCGTCGGCTTCCTGTCGGTCGTGTGCCTGGCCGCGACGATCGTGCTGATGGTGGCCCGGTACGAGCCGGGCGTCTGACGTGTCCGGCGTCGCTCACAGCGCGACCCACGCGCCGGAGGCGGCCGACGTGGTGAGCGCCTCCAGCGTCTCCGCCGCCGCCACCGCGTCGGCGGGTGTCGCGGGGGCGCGGTCGGGGGACAGGAAGTCCGCCGCCTCGGCGACCTTCGAGTCGTCGTAGCTCATCGCGTTGCCCGCGCCCGGGTGGAAGCGGCCGTAGTCGCCGTCGCCGGGGGCGGCCGTCCAGCGGGTCACCGGCTGGTTGAGGTAGGAGTCGCCGCGGCTCACCGCCAGTTCGCCGGGGCGGCGGAAGTCCCAGGCGAGCAGGCCGCGCGTGCCGTGGACGGAGAAGCCGTACGCGTTCTGCTCGCCGACCGCCGCGCGGCTCGCCTCGAAGGTGACCGGCACGCCGGCCGCGGTGCGCAGCAGCGCGCAGACGTAGTCCTCGTTCTCCACCTGGCCCGTCGCGGCGTCGGCCGCCGCGACCGCGTAGTGGCTGGTGTCGGCGGCGGACGGCAGCGGGCGGCGCGGGGTGAAGACGGCCGTCTCGGCGACGACGGCCGCCAGGTCGCCCAGCAGGAACCGCACCACGTCGACGCCGTGTGAGGCCAGATCGCCCAGCACGCCGCTGCCGCCGTGCTCCCGGGTGAAGCGCCAGTTCAGCGGGGCCATCGGGTGCGCCGCGTAGTCGGTGAGCAGCTGGCAGCGGGCGTGCGTCGGGGTGCCGATGGCGCCCTCCCGCAGCAGCGCCCGGGCGCGGGCGACGGCCGGGAAGGTGCGGTAGTTGAAGCCGACGGCCGCCCTGACCCCGGCGCGGGCGACGGCCTCGGCGACCGCCCGCGCGTCGGCGGCCGTCAGGCCGACCGGTTTCTCGATCCACAGGTCGCGGCCGGCCTCGGCGACCGCCGTGCCGATCTCCCGGTGCAGCGCGTTGGGCGCTGTCACGCTGACGGCCCGCACCTCCGGGTCGGCCAGCAGTTGCCGCCAGTCGTCGTACCGCCGCACGGGCCCGAACCGCGCGGCGAAGTCGTCGAGCTGTCCTGGCACCGGGTCGGCCACGGCCACCAGCCGTGGCCGGACGCCGAGTTCGGGGTAGTGGTGCGGCAGCCGGGCGTAGGCGCGGGCGTGCACGTGTCCCATCCAGCCCGCGCCGATGATGCCGACGCCGAGATCAGCGGCCTCCACAGCAGCCTCCATGACAGGAGATTCCGAGGTGAGGATGTCCTGACAAGCAATCCCGGGGACGTCAGTCCTCGGGGCGCGGGAACAGCAGCGCCCGCAGCTCCGGCTCCCGGGCCGGCGCCGTCACGAACAGCAGCTCGTCGCCCGCGGCCAGCGCGTCGTCCGGGTCCGGGATCAGCACCCGCGAGCCGCGGATGATCGTCACCAGCGCCGTGTCCTGCGGCCAGGCCACCTCGCCGACCCGGGTGCCGACCAGCGCCGCGCCCTCCGGCAGCGTCAGCTCCATCAGGTTGGCGTCGCCCTGGCTGAACTTCATCAGCCGCACCAGGTCGCCGACGCTCACCGCCTCCTCGACCAGCGCCGACATCAGCCGCGGCGTGGAGACGGCGACGTCGACGCCCCAGGAGTCGTTGAACAGCCACTCGTTGTTGGGGTGGTTGACCCGCGCCACCACCCTCGGCACCCCGTACTCGGTCTTCGCGAGCAGCGACACCACCAGGTTGACCTTGTCGTCGCCGCTCGCCGCGATCACCACCTGGCAGCGCTCGAGCGCCGCCTCGTCCAGCGTGGTGATCTCGCAGGCGTCGGCCAGCAGCCACTCGGCCTCCGGCACCCGCACCACCGAGACGGCCTGCGGCGACTTGTCGATCAGCAGCACGTCGTGGCCGTTCTCCAGCAGCTCGCGGGCCACCGACCTGCCCACCGCGCCGGCCCCGGCGATCACCACCCTCATGCCGGCTCCTCCGGTCCGCGCAGGCACACGGCCTCCACCTCGGCCACCCGGTCGCTGTACATCATCACGTGCACCAGGTCGCCCTCCTGCAGCACCGTGCTCGCGGTCGGCAGCATCGCCTCGCCGAGCCGGGTCAGGAACGCCACCCGCACGCCCGTCCGTTCCTGGAACTCGCTCACCCGGTGCCCGACCCAGCTCTCCGCGACGTGCACCTCGGACAGCTGCACGCCGCCGCTCGGGTCCCGCCACAGCGGCTCGGCGCCGGACGGCAGCAGCCGCCGCAGCATCTGGTCGGCGGTCCAGCGCACCGTGGCCACGGTCGGGATGCCGAACCGCTCGTACACCTCGGCCCGGCGCGGGTCGTAGATGCGGGCCGTGACGTTCTCCACGCCGAACACCTCGCGCGCCACCCGGGCCGCGATGATGTTGGAGTTGTCGCCGCTGCTGACCGCGGCGAAGGCGCCGGCCTCCTGGACCCCGGCCTCCGTGAGGGTGCCGCGGTCGAAGCCCAGGCCGGTCACCCGGCGCCCGGCGAAGCGTGAGCCGAGGCGGCGGAAGGCCGTGGGGTCCTGGTCGATGACGGCGACGGAGTGCCCCCGCTCCTCCAGGGTCTGGGCCAGGGCCGCCCCGACCCGACCACAGCCCATGATCACGATGTGCATAGGTCTCCGTGCCTAGGTCGAACGTCGTGCGAGTCGCGCGAGGGTCGTCGCAGCGCACAACGCTACCGGGCGGCCGGGCGCCTGTCCGTTTCAGGGGCCCACCGGGCGTAACGTGTGGCGCATGGCGGTCACGAAGCGCGTGCTGCTTGGACGTGCGTTGCGCAGCGACACCCTGCGCGAGACGCTGCTGCCCAAGCGCATCGCCCTTCCGGTGTTCGCCTCCGACCCGCTCTCGTCCGTGGCCTACGCGCCGGGCGAGGTGCTGCTGATCCTCTCCATCGCGGGTCTCTCGGCCTACCACCACAGCGGCTGGATCACGCTGGCCATCCTGCTGCTGATGGTCACCGTGGTGGCCTCCTACATGCAGACCGTGCGCGCCTACCCCGGCGGTGGTGGCGCCTACGCCGTCGTCTCCAGCAACTTCGGCCGCCGGGCCGGGCTCACCGTCGGCAGCGCGCTGCTGGTCGACTACGTGCTGACGGTCGCCGTCTCGGTGGCCGCCGGCATCGACAACCTTGGCGCGGCCGTCGGTCTGGTCAAGGACCACGCCGTGCTCTCCGCGTTCGTGGTGGTCGTCGTGCTGATGCTGCTCAACCTGCGCGGCGTCAAGGAGTCGGGGACGCTGTTCGCCATCCCCACCTACGCCTTCGTGGTCTGCGTACTGGGCACCGTGGCCTGGGGAGCCTTCCGGGGCCTCGTCCTCGACGACCGGATGCGCGCCCCGACCGCCGACTTCGAGATCCTGCCCGAACAGACCAACCTCTCGGCGTTCGCCATGGGCTTCCTGCTGCTGCGGGCGTTCTCCTCCGGGTGCGCGGCGCTCACCGGCGTGGAGGCCATCAGCAACGGCGTGCCCGCCTTCCGCGAGCCCAAGGAGCGCAACGCCGCCGTCACCCTGCTCATCATGGGGACGCTGGCCACCACCATGTTCCTCGGGGTGATGACCCTCGCCCTCACCACTCACGTGCACATGGCCGAGAACCCGGCCGTCGACCTGCTGATCGACGGCCAGCCGGCCGGCAGCGGATACCACCAGGAGCCGGTCATCGCCCAGGTCGGCGCCGCGGTCTTCGGCGGCGGCTCCATCCCCTTCTACCTGCTGGCCGCCGCCACCGCCCTCGTCCTCTTCCTGGCCGCCAACACCGCCTACAACGGCTTCCCCGTCCTCGGCTCGATCCTCGCCCAGGACCGCTACCTGCCCCGCCAACTGCACACCCGCGGCGACCGGCTGGCGTTCAGCAACGGCATCGTCTTCCTCACCCTGCTCGCCGCCCTGCTGGTCGCCGCCTTCGACGCCAACGTCAACCAGCTGATCCAGCTCTACATCGTGGGCGTCTTCGTCTCCTTCACCTTCAGCCAGAGCGGCATGGTCCGGCACTGGAACCGGCTGCTCGTCGCCGAGACCGAGGACCGGGCCGCGCGCCGCCGGATGCACCGGGCCAGGGCGCTCAACGCCTTCGGGGCCGGGCTCTGCGCGCTGGTGCTGGCGATCGTGGTGCTGACCAAGTTCACCCAGGGCGCCTGGGTGTCGCTGGTCGGCATGGTCCTCTTCTACTCGCTGATGACGGCGATCCGCCGGCACTACGACCAGGTCGCCGAGGAGATCGCGCTCGACCCGAACGAGAAGCGCCCCGACCTGCGCGCCTCCCAGGTGCACGCCGTCGTCCTGGTCTCCAAGATCCACAAGCCGACGCTGCGCGCCCTGTCGTACGCCAAGCTCCTGCGCGCCGACAGCCTGGTCGCCGTCACCATCGCCGTCGACCCGGAGGAGGCCCGCGCCCTCAAGGCCGAGTGGCGGCGTTGGGACCTGGAGGTGCCGCTCAAGGTGCTGGAAGCGCCCTACCGGGAGATCACCCACCCCTTCGTCGCCTACGTGAAGGCGCTGCGCCGCAAGCACCCCAACGACGTGGTGAGCGTGATCATCCCCGAGTACGTGGTGGGCCGCTGGTACGAGGCCGTCCTGCACAACCAGAGCGCGCTGCGGCTCAAGGGCCGGCTGCTGCTGACGCCCGGCGTCACCGTCACCTCCGTGCCGTGGCAGCTGAGCTCCGCCGAGGCGGCCAGGGCCCGGGCCAAGCGCCGGCCCGAGCTGCGCGCCCCGGGCGCCGTCCGCCGCGGCTGGCAGCACCGGCCGCACCTCCCGCACGGCAACCACGGCAACCATGGGAACCACGGCGGTTCGAACGAGCACCGGGACCGGCCGTAGACTGAACGGCCGCCCCTCGTCGAACCCAGGAGACCCGAAACCCCATGGCCAGCACGGACTCGTCCCCCACGGCGCCCGCGGCGGCGTCGCTCGCCGGCCAGGAGTACGAGGTCGAGGTCGGCCCGGTGGCCCACGGCGGCCACTGCGTGGCCCGGGCCGAGGACGGCCGGGTCCTCTTCGTCCGCCACACCCTGCCAGGCGAGCGCGTCATCGCCCGCGTCACCGAGGGCCACGAGGATTCCCGCTTCCTGCGGGCCGACGCCGTCACCGTGCTCGAGCCGTCCAAGGACCGGGTGCCCGCCCCCTGCCCCTACGCGGCGCCCGGCAAGTGCGGCGGCTGCGACTGGCAGCACGCGAAGCCAGGCGCCCAGCGCCGGCTCAAGGGCGAGGTGCTGGCCGAGCAGCTGCGCAAGCTCGCCGGGCTCACCCCCGAGGAGGCCGGCTGGGACGGCACCGTCGAGCCCGTGCCCGGCGACAAGGTGGCCCCCGGCGAGGTGCCGGCCTGGCGCACCCGCGTGCAGTACGCGATCGACGAGGACGGCAGGGCGGGTCTGCGCAAGCACCGCTCGCACGAGGTGCAGCCGATCGACCGCTGCCTGATCGCCGCCGAGGCCGTCACCGAGCTCGGCGTCGAGGCCCGTGACTGGTCCGGCATGGCGAGCGTGGAGGCCGTGGCCGCCACCGGCTCCAGCGACCGCATGGTGGTGCTCACCCCGCGCGGCGACGCCCGGCTGCCGCTGGTCGAGCTCGACCGGCCGGTCTCGGTGATGCGCGCCGAGGAGGAGCGCGGGCGCGGCGAGCAGACGCTGCACCGGGTCCATGGCCGGGCCTTCGTCCGGGAGCGGGCCGACGGCCGCACCTGGCGGGTGAGCGGCGGCGGCTTCTGGCAGGTCCACCACCAGGCCGCCGGGGTCCTGGTGGACGCCGTGATGCGCGGCCTCACCCCACGCAAGGGCGAGAGCGCCCTCGACCTCTACTGCGGCGCGGGACTCTTCGCCGGCGCGCTGGCCGACCGGATGGGGGAGCGGGGCGCGGTCCTCGGCATCGAGGCGTCCAAGCGCGCTGTCGGCGACGCCCGGCACAACCTCGCCGACTTCCCCCGGGTCAGGATCGAACACGGCACGGTGGAGCGGGTGTTGCCGCGCACCGGCATCACCGAGACCGACCTCATCGTCCTCGACCCACCCCGCGCCGGCGCTGGCCGCGCCGTCATCCGCCACATCGCCCCCCTCGGCGCCCGCCGCATCGCCTACGTCGCCTGCGACCCCGCCGCCCTCGCCCGCGACCTGGCCCACTTCCGCGACGCCGGCTACCTCCCGCGCTTCATCCGGGCCTTCGACCTGTTCCCGATGACGCACCACCTGGAGTGCGTGGCCATCCTGGAGCCGGCGGAGAAGCGACAGCGCTGAGGCGCCGGGGCGGCGTCTGAACCGGTGAGCGGCGACCTGCGCGAACTCACCGCGCTCGGCCCGCCGCCGTCCCGTACAGCCACCGTGCTCTAGTCGATACCTACGGCGTCGGCTGCTTCGACGAGTTCCCGTGGATCTACGGGCTCGGCGTCGAGAACCCCCACCGGCGACGCGCTCCGGGTCCCGGCTGGCGCCCCCGACGCCTGGCCGACCCTGATCGTCGAGGCCGGCCAGTTGGACTTCGCCCTGGTGGCGGAAAGGGGGGAACCACAGTTCTCCACCGACCCCTACGCCTGATCCCGCTTCAGCGGGTCGGCTTGCGGCTACGCGCGTTGACCTCGGCGAGCCGGGCGTGCAGCACCTCGGCCGGGGTCATCGGTCGGATGTCCTCGGGCGCGGCGTCCCACTCGCGGCCGCCGCTGAGCGGCCTGAGCTGGTAGCAGGGGCCGACCCGGCCCATGACGACGCCGACGCGGTCCCGTCGGGTGTCGTGGACCGTGGCGCCGTAGGTCGGCTCCGGGATCGTCATCGTGTCTCCTTCAGGTGTTTTTGTGCGATCTCCTCACTCGGGCCACGCGGCTCGAAGTACCGTCCGTGACCGAGGCATTACGAGAATGCGTCGGCGAGGGCGACGGCACGCCGGAGGCAGGTCGCGCTTCCCCGGCGAACCAGGGACGTTCCACACCTTCCACGGGAGGGGAAACTCATGCCCAACAGAAGAGCGGTCACCGGCCGCAGCAGGGAGCCGCGCGCCCGGTTCGCGGAGGAGCTGCGCCGGCTCCGGGCCGAGCGGGGAGACAGTCTGCGCCGGCTCGGCGAACGGCTGGGCTGGGACTGGTCGTTGTTCGGCAAGATGGAGAAGGGCGAGACCCTGGGCGGCCCCGAGGTCGTCGAGGCGCTCGACCAGTACTACGAGACCCCGGGCCTGTTGCTGGCCTTGTGGGAGCTGGCGACCAACGACAAGACGCAGTTCCGTGAGCGCTACCAGCGGTACATGAAGCTGGAGGCCGAGGCGACCAGCCTGTGTCACTACGCGGTGGGCGTGGTGCCGGGGCTGCTCCAGACGCCGGCCTACGCGCGGGAACTGCTGGCGGTCGGCGGTTTCAAGGGGGAGGAGCTGGAGCAGCAGGTCGACGCGCGGATGGGGCGCCGGGAACTGGTGATGGGGGACGACGCGACGCCGTTCCGCACGATCCTGTCGGAGGCGGTGTTGCGGACCCCGCTGCGAGACACGGGGGAGTGGCGGGAGCAGCTCGGGCACTTGGCGGAGATGGCGGAGATCTCGAACGTCGCGCTCCATGTCCTGCCGTTCGACGCGGGGTTGCACGGTCTGGTGAGCGCCGACATGTGGTTCCTGCGCCTGCCGGACGGGCGGACCGTGGCATACACGGAGAACGGCTACCGAGGCGAACTGATCGAGGAAACGCCCATGGTTGAGCGGCTGTTGCTCACGTACGATGCGGTTCGCGACCTGGCGCTGCCCGTGGCCGAGTCGCTGAAGCTCATCCAGCGAATGTTGGAGGAAGTGCCGTGCGATCCGTTGACCTGAGCATCGCGACCTGGCGCAGGAGCAGCTACAGCAATCAGGACGGTGGCGCGTGCCTTGAGGTCTCCGACGACTTCGAGGGCCTGGTCCCCGTGCGTGACAGCAAGTTGCCACACGGCCCCGCGCTCGTCTTCGCGGTGGGAGGCTGGTCGTCGTTCGTGTCCTCGGTGCAGGCCGGGGACCGTGTGCGTGTGCAACCCGCCGACAGAGGGTAGTTGAGCTTTTGCTGAGGCTTGAGCTTCCTCTGAGGTAGCCTGCGAGCCGCAGGCGCTACCGTATGCGCGCAGGTGGTGTGTTACGGCCAACACATCGACCAAGCCGCCGCAGGACGCTCGGAGTTGGGGCGTCGACGTGCGGCGTTCGGTTGTTTGCTACACAACTGATACGAGATTTTTGGTGCGCCCTTACCGCCCCTGGCGGATCATGGGCGAGGCATGCGGGGGCGTGTGCCTCACGCGTTACGGCATCGCTGCCCGACCAGCAGAGTGCGAGAGTGAGGAACCATGTCTGGTTTCGAAGAAGTCAAGCTGTCCCCCGAAGAGGTGGACCGCGTCATGGGGATCATCAACGAGGCCTTCTCGGACATGGCCGAGGTGTCGACCGGCATCGGCGGTCACGCGGCCAACTTCGGGGCCGCCTACACCGGTGGGGGAACCGCGCGCGGCATGGAGACCTACGAGGGTCTGGGCCGGGCCGGTCAGGCGCTCGCCGAGGCGCTGAACGGGCTCGCGCAGGACCTGGGCCTGACCGCGAACACCGGTCGGGAGACCGACGCGGACGCCGAGTCGGCCGTGAACAACGTGACCGTCTACGACCCGCGGATCTCCGCGGCGATCTGACCGTCGGCCGAGCACCCACCAAGCAAGAGGACAGAAGGAGTTGTCATGCCGAACGGCGATCTGATCCACTTTCGCAGCGAGAACCTGGAAACGATCCAGACCCAGACCACCGGTCAGCAGGAGCGTTACATCGGCATCTGGGACAACGTCCGTACCCAGCTGCTCGGCCTGATCGAGGCCGGTCAGGTCGACGCGCAGGTCGGCGGAGTGCTGGAGGAGCGCGACCAGATCTTCCGGCGCGAGGCCACCGGGTTCGACGACAGCGTCATCGCGCAGAACACGGCCGTCCGCAACGTCCAGAACATCGGCGTCGAGGGTGGCGCCGCGATGGTGCGTGCCGCCAGGGGCGGGGCCTGACGGAGGCCCACACGGGGAACGGGGCATCATGACGACCATGAACATCGGCGCCCTCAACGGCGCCGAGAGGGGTGCCGCGAACCGCGAGGGTCTCGTGGCGATGCGGACCAGCTTCGCGCAGATCGCCTCCGACGTCACGATGTTCGGCGACGTGCCGAACGCGGCGAAGGCGTCTGCGGCGCTCGAGGCCGCGGCCCGCGCCATGCTCCGGGAGTTGGAGCGGAGCGGGCGCACCGTGGAGGACATCCGCCTCAGCGCCGCCCAGGCGGCCGGTATCGGTGAGGACACCGACGAGGCGGCCGAGGCGGAGCTGGGGAAGGTCCGGCTGAAGGACGTCACCAGCTTCGACGACCGCATGGAGGAGAACCACCCGACCAGGCCGCGTGAGTACCGTCGGTCCACTCTGATCATTCCGGGCAGGTGACCGCACGTGGCAGGTGCTGAGCAAGCGTTCTACAAGCACATCAACGACATCATGAGCGCCCGCTACTTCCACATGCAGGCGGCGGCGGGTGCGTGGATGGCGCTGGCCAGGGCGGCGGGTGCGGAGAGCGGGGCGTTGTCCGGCACCGCGAGCGAGGCGGAGGCCGAGGAAGGCGTCGGTCTGCTGGAGCTCGCCGACCGGATGACCGCCGTCAGCGGCTGGGCCGAGGGCGCGGGGGCCGTGGCCCGGCAGATCGCCGACCAGCTGTCGCGGGCCGGTGAGCGTTCGGCCCAGGCGACCGAGCGCGCTGTCGAGTTGGACATCGAGTTCTCCGAGGTCAATGCCTGGGAGGAAGACCGGATCAAGCAGATCGACGTCGGTATGGGCGTGATCCGTACCAACGAGGTCGCCGAGGACCGGCGCGAGATGTTGCGGCGGCAGGCCGAAGCCGAACTGGAGGCGTTGGGCGATGAGTTCGCCCGCGTCATCGGTGCGGAGCCGCCGGCGGCGCCCGAGGGCGGCGCCGGCGGGAACACGTTCGCGGCGGCCGCCTCGGGCGGTGGCGGCGGCGGTGGTTCGGCCGGTGGCGGCGGCGGTTACGCCGTGGCCGGCGGTGGCGGTGGCGGTGGCGGTGTCGCGGGAGCCGGCGGCGTCGCGCAGCCCGACTACCAGGCGCCCAACGGCAGTGTCATCGGCTCCGGCGAGTACCCGGGGTCCCGGGTGCAGGGCCCCGAACAGGGCGACTTCGCCGGCTGGGTGCAGAGCCCCAACACCGGGCACCTCGTCGATCCGGCGACCGGCAGGGAGTTCGACCCCGTCGCCGGCCGGTGGATCGACCCGGTCACGGGCCAGCCGTTCGGCGACGTCACCGAGTACGCCACCCGGCTGTCCGGCATCGGCGCCGGTCCCGGCGCGGTCGCCACCACCGGTGGTCTGACCGGTCTCGCCGCCGCGGGCGGCGGGGCGGCGAGCCTCGCCGGCCTCTACGGCGGCATCATGCCGCCCAGCGTCGGCCACTCGGGTCCCGCCCGAGGGCAGATGGTGCAGCAGGCCACCCGCAACCTGGCGCGCCGCGCCCAGGTCGCCTCCCGCTTCGCCCTACACGAGGCGGGGCAGGGCGGGCGTCCCTTCGTCCCCCCTCCGGGGGCGGCGGCGGGCCGGGGCGGTGCCGCGGGTCAGCGCGTGGGCGTCGGTGGCCGAGGTGCGGCCCAGCGGTCGGGGGTCGCCTTCCCAGCCGGTCAGCGCACGGCGGGCGCCGCCGCGCGCGCGCTCGCTCCCGGGCCCGCCGGCTCGGCGGCCGGTGGCCGCGGGCAGCAGGCCGCGCGGGGCAACGCCGCGCGGGCGGGCTCGCGGGCTCGCGCCGTGGGAGAGCCGGCCGCCACCTGGCGGTCGGGAGGCCGGGACGCCTCCGCCCGGCACGGTCTCACCGGGCGCCCGGGGAACACACCCCCTCCTTCCCCGGGAGCCAAGCGGTCGGACCGTGACTCGGAGGAGCGCGGCAAAACGGGTAAGCCCACGGATCTGACCGAGGATCCGGCGGTTTGGGCGTCGAATCGGAATGCAAGTAACGGAGTTCTGGGCGCGTAGCCGCTCGGCTCCGTGATGCGGTGCCGCGCCCCGGCAAGGGGCTCGGCACCGCATCGGATTCCGAAGAGACGCAACGGCCCTTCTGGGCCGGAGAGACGGGAAGGGAAGAAACCAGTGTCCGGTGACGGCCTTTACTACATTCCGGACGGCTTCCGGGAATCCGCGCGAGGCAGTTACGAGACCGCCGACATGGCGGAGAGCACCCGGCGTTACCTGGATCGGGCCACCCCGAACGCCAGCAGCTACGCCGGTGCCGACGCGTTCGTCAACGCGGTGATCAGCACCCGTGACAAGCAGTCACGGGGCGTCTCACGGGCGGCGGAGGGCCGGGAGAACATGGCCGGCGCCGACCATGTCGTCGCCGACACCGGTGACGAGATGGAGAGCGGGGCGGAGGCGTCGATCAACGCCGCCGCATCTTCCGTCGAGGCGCACAACTCCCCCATTTTCCGGGGTATTTCGGACGCCATCTAGCGTCAAAGCTTCACCATCGGGTAAGAAGTTGTTCACAAACCAAAGCAAGTGAGCTCAAGGGTGATCTCCCTCTGTAACTGAGTCCAAGGAGCAGGCCGTGCCGAAGCTTGATTTCACGAGAGATGAAGTCGAAGGGAAGGCCGGTGAGAAGAAGCCATGGACCAGGCAGAGGGAGTTCTCCGAGGAGATAGACCCGGAGGACATGGCCGACACGGCCGCCGTCTACGCGCGTGCCGCGGGCGAGGCCGCCGACACCGGGGAGCTGGCCGAGGAGGCCACCCGGTTGGGCGCCGACTCCGGCGCCCTGGACGGCGCCTCCCTGGTGGACGGTGAGGGGCGGATCGACGAGACGGCCCGCGGCCTCCAGGGCAACGGCGAGGACATGGACGAGGTCGTCACCCGCCTCGTCCAGGCGATGAACCGGGCCATCGACGCCGAGTCCGACGTCCAGGACGAGATCCACGCGCCCGGCAAGCTCGAGACGAAGTACACCGACCACCTCCGGGACGCCGTCGACGAGTGGAACGGTTGGCAGTCCGCGCTGGAGGGCGCCGTCACCCGGGCCAACGACAGCGGGGCGGTCTCCGGCACCGTCGCGGTCAGCGTCACCCACAACGGCCGGACCATCAACGCCGACCAGGCCGCCTCAGGCGGCGGCTACGTCTACTCGCTGCCCGACAGCCTCGCCGCCGAGATCCGCGAGAAGCACCTGGGCCGGGCCGCCGACAGCGCCAAGGACGCCTACGACGAGATCACCGACCACATCGACGCCTACCGGCAGCGGCTCATGGAGTACGGCACCGAACTCCAGGTGCTCGGCTACGACCTCGCGGGCCCGCTCGGCCTGTGGACGACGGAGGGCCAGGCCGAGTACGCCGCCGACAAGCTGGAGGAGGAGCTGGCCAAGGAGGACCCCGACGAGCGGCTGATCGCCATGTACACCCAGGGGCTCTCCGGCATCGTCGACGCCATCTACGGCGACTCCGCCAACCCGGGCGACCCGCTGCGCGACCTCACCGCGGAGGAGCGGGCCTACCTGGACACCTTCTTCTCGGGCGTCGACCCGGAGACGCTGGCGTCCCTCGGCACCAAGATCGAGGGCTGGGACGAGACCAAGCGGAACATCGCCAACGGCATCACCATGCTGGCCGACCCCGAGCTCGGCGGCTACGACCCGGCCACCGAGGAGGGCCGTGCCGCCCTGCCCGAGATCGTCCGCCGCTTCGTCTACGACTACGAGAACGGCCGGATGTGGCCCGGCGAGATGGACACCACCGACGCTGACGGCTTCCGCGAGGAGCTGCAACTCTTCAACGGCTTCGGCGACATCATGTCGCACGGCACCCTCGCCCCCTCCGAGGCGTTCGCCGGGGACCTGGCCAACGCCGCCCTCGACATCCAGGCCAGGTCGGGGGTGCAGCAGGCGCTCGGCATCTACGCCGACGAGCAGATCCCCAACACCGGAAGCAGCGGGCTGCTGACCACCGTCTCCCGCAACACCGAGGCGTCCGCCGGGCTGCTCAACGACGACGACTTCCGGGACGAGTTCCTCGGCCAGTGGTGGCAGGACAGCACCGGCGCCGCCAACCTGGTACGGGCCGGCACCTCCATCCCCGACGGCATGGACCACAACGACCCGCAGGCCAGGCAGTACGTGGAGGCCGCCTTCAACGTGCTCGCCGACGCCCCCGACAACGGTCGGTACATCCTCGCCGAGGGTGGTCCGCAGGACGGGCCGATGGAGCTGCACCACACCAACCTGCAGCGCGCCATCGGCGACACCGCCCTGGAGTACATGGACATGCTGTCCAAGGGCTCGGAGCGCACCGAGTTCAACGCCTCAAGCGACGGGCGGGAGTTCACCGACGAGAACCTGCACGGCAAGGACTACCTGTACTCCTTCGAGCTCAACGGCGACGACCGCAGGGCGCTGTTCTCGCTGATGAACTCCGGCGACGAACTGGTGCGGCAGGACTTCTTCGAGGGGGTCGGCGCCTGGCAGGAGGCCACCGCCTACAACGCCTTCCTGCGCGACGAGCCGGGCGGCCGCCCCGAACAGTCCTCTACCTTCCACGACATCGGCCGGGTCGCGGGCACCGTGCAGTACGTGCAGAAGGTGGAGACCGCGGACGACTCCTCCAAGCTGCAGTTCACGTCCTACGGCGCGATCTCCACCGGAGCCTCCCTCGCCAACACCCTGATCGACTTCGGGAAGGGCAACGCCATCACCTCACTCGGCGCCTACGGCATCACCGAGGGGCTCCGCTACACGCTGCCCGACGGCGCCGCCGCCCACAAGCAGGCCCAGTGGGACGCGGTCAACTTCGGCGACAACACGGTGCGGGCCATCGTCGCCGACGCCGCCATCAGATCCGACTACGGGGGCGCCGGCGACTACGAACTGCCGAACGTCGCCTCACCCAACGTCGACCACGACGACCTGCGCCGCGCCACCCTCGACGTCGAGGGCGCCTCCTACGACCACTACCGCGACGCGCTCGTCGAGGGCTACAACGACGCCGTCTACAACGACGCCACCGCCAACTGACGTACCACCAACTGACGTACCACCAACGGGGACTGAGAAAGGCACCACCTTGCCGGACTTCAACTTCACCAGCGCCCAGGTCGAGACGAAGGCCGGCCGCAAGCCCTGGACCAGACAGCGTGAGTTCGCCGCGGAGATCCAGCCGGACGACATGGCCGACACCGCCGCGGTGTACGCGCGCGCCGCCGGCGAGGCCTCCGGGGCCGGTGAACTGGCCCGGCACGCCACCGAGGTGGGCGCGGACGCCGGCGGACTGGACGGCGCCTCCCTGGTTGACGAGGACGGCAGGATCGACGCTACGGCCCGCGGGTTGCAGGGCAATGGCCAGGACATGGACTCCGTGGTGGACTACCTCGTCCGCTCGATGAACCGTGCCATCCAGGCCGACGAGGAGGTCTTCGACCTGGTGCTGGGCGACGGCGGCCTGGAGGAGGCCCGCACCCGGCACGTCACCGCCGCCGTCAACGAGTGGAACGGCTGGCAGTCCGCGCTGGAGGCGGCCGTGCCGGCCAACCCGCTCGGCGACTCGTCCGTGCTCCGGCCCATCATGTCGATCGACGTCAGCTACGGCGGCCGGACGCTCACCATCGCGCCCGAGCAGGACTGGAGCCGGTCCGTCTACAGCCTCCCCGCGTCCCTGGCCACCGAGATCCGCGAGAAGCACCTCGGCAACGCCGCCGACGACGCCGTCACCGCCGACGACGAGATCACCGACGCCATCGAGGCGTACCGGAACAAGCTGGCCGAGTACGGCGTCGAACTCGGCGCCCTCGGCTACGACCTCTCGGACGGCCCGCTCGGCCTGTGGACCACCGACGAGATGGCCACCTACGCCGGCCAGCGCCTCTCCGAGGAACTGGCCAAGGACCACCCGGACCCCGAGGCGCTGCTGCGCTGGACCGAGGGCCTGGACTCCGTCGCCCGCGGCATCTACGACAACCCGGACGACCCGGAGGAGGCGGCCAAGGACCTCACCCCGGCCGAACGCGCCTACCTGCAGACGTTCCTCGGTGAGCTCGACGCCGAGGAGCTGGCCAGGCTCGGGCACCTCACCGAGGACACCGCCGGGCTCGACCCGGGCCAGGCCGGCCTCCAGTTCGCCAGCGTCCAGCGCGTGGCCAACGGCATCAACATGCTGACGAACCCGGAGATCGGCGGCCTCGACCCCACCACCGAGGCCGGCCGCGCCGCGCTGCCGGCCGGCGTGCGGCACTTCGTCTACGAGGCGCGGGAGGACTTCGTGGACGGCTTCGCCAACGCCGCCGTCCGCCGCCCCGTGGGCGACGAGTTCAAGGACGCGCTGCGGGACTTCAACGGCTTCGGCGCGCTCATGTCCACCGGCTCGGTGGCCCCGGGCGACGGGTTCGGCACCGGCCTGGCCAGCGCGGCCGTCGACATCCAGTCGATGACGGAGTACCAGTACTTCGACGGCGGCCACGAGGACGTCGCCAACACCGGCAGCAGCGGCCTGCTGCGGAACGTCTCCCTCAACGACGGGCTCAGCGCCGACCTGCTGAACGACAAGTCCTTCCGCGAGGCCGCGCTCGGCCTGCACTGGGAGGACAGCACCGGCATCGCCGAGGTGGTGCGCGCCGGCACCACCATCCCCGACGGCGTGGACGGCAACAGCACCGCCGCCCGGCCGTACGTGCAGGCCGCGTTCAACGTGCTCGACTACGCGGCGGGACACAACGACGAGATACTCGGCCGGGGCAACCCCAACATCGCCGAGTACGCGCCGCTCGACCACAGTGCCCTGCAGGACGCCGTCGGCGACACGATGCTCACCTACATGGACATGCTGTCCAAGGGCTCCGCCGAGACCGAGTTCTCCGCGCCCGCCGACCCCAACGCCGCCGACCGCTTCACCGACCGGAACCTGCACGGCCGCGACTACCTGTACTCCTTCGAGTTCGACGGCGACGACCGGCGCAGCCTCTTCTCGCTGATGAACAAGACGGACGAGTCGGTCAGGCAGGACTTCTTCAACGGGGTCGGCGCCTGGCAGGAGGTCACCGCCTACAACGCGTTCCTGCGCGACGAGCCCGGCGGCCGCTCCGAGCAGTCCTCCACCTTCGAGGACATCGGCCGGGTGGCGGGCACCGTCCAGTACGTGCAGAAGGTCGACGAGGCAAGCGACACCTCGAAGCAGCAGTTCACCTCGTACGGCGCCATCGCCACCGGCGCCTCCGTGATCAACACCCTGGCGGACGCGGGCAAGCTCAACGCCGTCACCAGCATCGCCGGGTTCGCCCTCACCGAGGGGCTGCGCTACTCCCTGCCGGACGGCGCCGAGGAACGCAAGCAGGCCCAGTGGGACGCCGTGAACTTCGGCGACAACACGGTGCGGGCCATCGTCGCCGACGCCGCCATCAAGGCCGACTACAACGGCGCGGCCGACTACCGGCTGCCGGACACCTCCTCGCCCAACGTCGACCAGGACGACCTGCGTCGCGCCACCCTCGACGTGGAGGGCGCCGTGTACGACGCCTACCGGGACGCGCTCGTCGAGGGCTACAACGACGCCGTCTACAACGACGCCACCGCCAACTGACCAGCCACCTGCCACCGTTCACGGACGGTTCCACCTCGCGTAACGCGACCGAAACGGTCAGGACCGACCTTCCGCCCAGGTTGGTCCCGACCGTGATCGGCAAGCTCAGCGGGGGAACGACCGAGTGCCTGACTTCAACTTCACGCCGGACGAGGTCGAGGAGAAGGCGGGCAGGAAGCCCTGGACCAGGCAACGGGAGTTCACCGAGGAGATCAAGCCGGAGGACATGGCCGAGACGGCCGCCGTCTACGCCCGGGCCGCCGGCGAGGCGGCGGACGCCGGCGACCTCGCCGCCCAGGCCACCCACGCCAGCATCTACGCCGGCGGCCTCGACGGCGACTCACTGGTCGACGGCGAGGGGCGGATCGACGCCACCGCCAGGGGACTCCAGGGCAACGGCCAGGACATCGACCAGGTCGTCGGCTACCTGGTGCGCGCCATGAACCGGGCCATCGAGGCCGACGAGGAGGTCTTCGGCCTCGTCCTCGGCGACGGCGGCCTCGAAGAGGGCCGCACCCGGCACGTCAGCGCCGCCATCAGCGAGTGGAACGGCTGGCAGGGCGCCCTGGAGACCGCCGTCGCCGCCATGCCGGCGCCCCAACTCTCCCTCACCCGGCCCGTCGTGCCGCTCGACGTCAGCTACCGCGGCCGCACCCTCAGCCTCCAGCCGGGCGGCAGCATGGCCCAGCCCGTCTACCGCCTCCCCGGCACCCTGGCCGACGAGATCCGCGAGAAGCACCTCGCCGCCGCCGCCGAGGACGCCGTCACCACCGACGGCGAGATCACCGACGCCGTCGAGGCGTACCGCACCAGGCTCGCCGAGTTCGGCCAGGAACTCGGCGACCTCGGCTACGACCTGTCCGGCGGCCCCTTCGACCTCTTCACCACCGAGGAGATGGCCACCTTCGCCGGCCGGCGGATCGCCGAGGAACTGGCCAAGGACAACCCCGACCCCGACGTGCTGCTGCGCTACACCGAGGGGCTGAACGGCATCGCGCTCGGCGTCTTCGCCGACCCCGACAAGCCGGGCGGCGAGGCCCTGTCCTTCCTCAACCCCCAGGAACGCGCCTACCTGCTGGAGTTCTACGAGCAGCTGGACGCCGACCAGCTCGCCGCGCTCGGCGCCCTGCGCGACCCGGACGGCGACAACACCGCGCTGCGCCGCGTCGCCAACGGCATCAACCTGCTCACCGCGGCCGAACTCGGCGGCATCGACATCACCATCCCGGAGAACAAGGAGCTGATCCCGGACGGCATCCGGGAGTTCGTCTACGACTACCGGGAGGGCACCGGGCTCTACCCGATCGGCAACTCCGAGTACCGGCAGGCCCTCGACCGCTTCAACGACTTCGGCGCCCTGTTGTCGACCGCCACCGTGGCGCCAGGCGACGTGTTCGCCGAGGACCTCGCGCGGACCGCCGTCGACGTCCAGTTCCGCACCTACAACGAATACCTGGGCACCGACAACACCTTCAGCCGGGACCTGCTGCACACCGCGTCCCTCAACACCGGTGCCTCCGCGGACCTGTTGAACGACGACACGTTCCGCGACAACCTGCTCTCCCTGCACTGGGAGGACAGCTCGGGCGCCGGCGACCTGATCAGGGCCGGCACCACCATCCCGAACGGCGTCGACCACACCAACGACGAGGCCAGGGCCTACGTCCAGGCCGCGTACCACGTCCTCACCGACGCCCCCGCCCACCAGGACGCGGTGCTCGCGGGCGGCGTGCCCGGCTACTTCCCCGCCGATCACTCCGCGCTGCAGAACGCCATCGGCGACACCGCCGTCCAGTACATGGACATGCTCTCCAAGCCGTCCAGGGAGAGCGGCTTCGACGAGCCGTCCGACCCGAACGACCCGAACGCCCGCACCGACCGCGACCTGTACGGCAACGACTACCGCTACTCCTTCCAGCTCTCCCGCGACGACCGGCAGGGCCTGTTCGACATGCTGCTGCGGGGCGAGCGGAGCGCCAGCCAGGACTTCCTCGACGGCGTCACCTCCTGGCAGGAGGTCACCGCCTACAACGCCTTCACCCGCGACCCCGAGGTCCAGCACGACCAGGGCTCCGCGTTCGAGGGCATCGGGCGCATCGCCGGCACCGTCGAGAACGCCCAGAACTCCGTCGCGTCGGTCGGCAACGAGAACCGGCAGCAGGCGTCCGCCGTCACCGCCATCGGCCAGGCCGGCGCCGTCGTCCGCGACCTGGTCGCCCCCCTGCCCGCCAAGGTGGCCATCAGGGCCGGCGCCTACGGGCTCGGCGAGATGTACCGCTACTCCCAGCCGGACCCGGCCGTCGCGGCAGAGAACGCCCGCCTCGACTCTTTGCAGTACGGCGACTGGGTCAGCGAGACCGTAGTCGCCAGGGCCGCGATCGCCGCCGACTACAACGGGCTCGGCGGCACCGAGCTGCGCGACCCCGGCACCGACCCCGACGTCGACGAGTCCGACCTGCACCGGGAGGTCGCGGATGTCTCGGGTCGATACGACTGGTACGCGGACCAGTTGGACCAGGGGTACAAGGAGACCGTCGGCTGAGCCCGACCGGGACAGAACTGATACCTGCCTGGTACACAGCACCCCTAGCCTTCGTCGTGATCGCGGATGCAATCTGAGCCGGGCACGTGACGGGCGACGGGGGGTCGTTCGACCGCCACCGTGCCCGTGTCCGGAACTCGCCTACGATGGGGCGGATTTCCGGCGCCCGCGATGACCGGCCCGAGAGGCAAGGACGACCGTGACCAGCCCGACCACCGTGTTCCGACGACCGGCGCGCGCACCACAGCCCGCGGCGCCTTCGATCGAGCTGGTGCTGAAGGCCCCACCCCAACTGCCCAAGCCCGAGGACGGCAACCTCTGGATGACCGCCCTGCCCGCGCTCAGCGGGCTCGGCTCCGTCCTCTACATGCTCACCATGGGCCGCGGACCCATCGGATACATCGTCGGCACCATGTTCCTCGTCTCCTGCCTGGCCATGGTCGTCGGCTCGGTGGTGCGCCAGCGCGGCACGGCCAAGAGCCAGGCGCGCAACGACCGGCACGAGTACCTGCGGTACCTGGAGCGCACCAGGACCGAGGTGCGCCGCACCGCGCAGGCCCAGCGCGAGGCCCTGGAGTGGAGCGCGCCGGCGCCCGGCGCCCTGTGGTCGGTGGTCGGCAGCCGCCGGCTGTGGGAACGTCGCAGCACCGACCCCGACTTCGGCGTGGTCCGGGTCGGCCGCGGGCCCCGCTACCTCGCCACCCCGCTGGTGCCGGGCGAGTCGGCCCCGGTGGAGGACCTCGACCCGCTCTCCGCGGTGGCGCTCAAGCGGTTCATCGAGGCCCACTCCGTCGTCCCCGACCTGCCCGTGCAGGTCGCGCTCCGCCGCTTCGCCGCCCTCTCCGTCACCGGCACCGGCGACCGCGACGAGGCCCGCGCGCTGTTCCGGGCCGTCATCGCGCACGCCGTCACCTTCCACTCGCCCAAGGACCTGCGGGTGCTGCTGTGCGCGCCCGACATCGAGGGCCCCCGCTGGGGCTGGCTCAAGTGGCTGCCGCACACCCACCACCCGGAGGAGAAGGACCACGTCGGGCCGGTGCGGATGATGCACCCCAGCCTCGCGGTGCTGGAGGACTGGCTGGGCGCCGAACTCACCCGCCGCACCCGCTTCAACCGTGACGCCGAGCCCGACCCCGACCTGCCGCACCTGCTGGTCGTCGTGGACGGCGGCCTGGTCACCGGCGGCGAGGCGCTGCTCGACCCCAACGGCATGCAGGGCGTCACCGTGCTCGACGTCGACGGCCGCGCCGCCGCCCTCACCGAGGCACACGGCGTCCGGCTCGGCATCACCGAAGGCCGGCTCGCCGTCCTCGCCGGCGAACTGCGGGACGAACTCGGCACCGCCGACGGGCTCTCCGAGCCCGAGGCCGACGCGCTCGCCCGCGAGCTCGCCAGGTTCCGCGCCGACGCCGCCCCCGCCGCGGGCGACTCCGAGGACCTGACCACCACCGTCAACACGCTGCCCAGCCTGCTGCACATAGCCGACCCGGGCCGGCTCGACCTGGACGGCCTGTGGCGCCCCCGCCCGATGCGCGACCGACTCCGCACGCCGATCGGCGTCTCCGCCGACGGCGGCGTCCTCGACCTCGACATCAAGGAGTCCGCGCAGAACGGCATGGGCCCGCACGGCCTGCTGGTCGGCGCCACCGGATCCGGCAAGTCCGAGCTGCTGCGCACCCTGGTGCTCGGCATGGCCACCACCCACGCCTCCGACCAACTCAACCTGGTGCTGGTCGACTTCAAGGGCGGCGCCACCTTCGCCGGCATGTCGGAACTCCCGCACGTCGCCGCCGTCATCACCAACCTGGAGGACGACCTCACCCTGGTCGACCGCATGCGGGAGGCGCTCTCCGGCGAGATGAACCGCCGGCAGGAGGTGCTGCGCGACGCCGGCAACCTCGTCTCCATCCGCGACTACGACCGCGCCCGGCAGCGCGGCGCCAACCTCCCCCCGCTGCCCAGCCTCTTCATCGTCGTCGACGAGTTCTCCGAACTCCTCGCCCAGAAGCCCGACTTCGCCGACCTCTTCGTCCAGATCGGCCGGCTGGGGCGGTCGCTCGGACTGCACCTGCTGCTGGCCTCGCAGCGCCTCGACGAGGGCCGGCTGCGCGGACTCGAGGCCCACCTCTCGTACCGCATCGGCCTGCGCACCTTCTCCGAGTCCGAGAGCCGCACCGCCATCGGCGTGCCCGACGCCAACCACCTGCCGAGCGCCCCGGGACACGGCTACCTCAGGACCGACACGGCCACCCTCAAGCGGTTCCGCGCCGCCTACGTCTCGGGCCCCTACCGCACCGGCGACGACAGCTCGGGCGCCGCGCTCGGCGGCGGCATCAACATCCGCCCGTTCCCCGCCGGCTACGTCCCGGTGCCGGCCGAGGAGCAGCCCCCGGAGCCGGAACCCCAGCCGCGCGCCGACGAGTTCGACGAGGGCGAGGACCTCGGCCCCACCGTGCTCGGCGTGATGGTGGAGCAGATGACGGGACACGGGCCGCAGGCCCACCAGGTGTGGCTGCCGCCGCTCGATGAGCCCGAGCCGCTCGACCGGCTCCTCGGCGACCTCGCCGTCAGGACCGGCCGCGGCTTCGGCAGCTCCCCGGCCAGGCCGCCGCTCACCGGCGTCGTCGGCGTCGTGGACCGCCCCTACCACCAGCGGCGCGACCCGTTCGAGATCGACCTCACCGGCGCCGGCGGCCACGTCGCCATCGTCGGCGGCCCGCACAGCGGCAAGTCCACCGGCGTGCGCTCCCTCCTCGCCTCGCTCGCGCTCCGCCACACCCCGGAGGAAGTCCAGTTCTACTGCCTGGACTTCAGCGGCACGCTGTTCCCGTTCGCCGGCCTGCCACACGTCGGCGGCGTCGCCGGGCGGCTCGACGCCGAGGTCGTCAACCGCACCGTCGCCGAGGTGCTCGAACTGCTGGAGAGCCGCGAGACCAGGTTCCGGGAGTCCGGCGTCGAGTCGATGGCCGCCTACCGCGCCGCCCGCGCCGAGGGCCGTGTCGAGGACCCCTTCGGGGATGTCTTCCTCGTCGTCGACGGCTGGGCCGTGCTGCGGCAGAGCTACCCCGATCTCGAGGCCACCCTGATGGCCACCGCGGGCCGCATGCTCACCTACGGCATCCACCTCGTCGTCACCGGCAACCGCTGGCTGGACATGCGCATGGGCATGCGCGACATGATCGGTACCAAGATCGAGCTCAAGCTCGGCGACGCGCTCGACTCCGAGATGGACCGCAAGGCCCAACGCACCATCCCCGCCGGCCGCCCGGGCCGCGGCATCACCAGCGACTCGATGCACTTCCTGCTCGCCGTGCCCCGCGTCGACGGCGTCCGCTCCGACACCGGCCTTTCCGACGGCGTCGGCGACCTGGTGCGCCGCGTCACCGACGCCTGGCAGGGGCCCGTCGCCCCCCGGGTGCGGCTGCTGCCCGTCAGCTACCCGCTCGCCGAACTGCCGCCGGCCGCCGCCGAGACGAGGGGCGTCACCGTCGCCATCGAGGGCAACCGCCTCGAACCCGTCGTGTTCACCCCCGGCGAGGACGCCGGCCTCATCGCCATCGGCGACACCGAGTCCGGCAAGACCTCGCTGCTGCGGGCCGTCGCCCGACAGGTCGTCGACACCTACACCCCCGAGCAGGCGCGGCTGATCGTCCTCGACCACCGGATGACGATGCTCCGCGAGTTCGACGGGCCCCACCTGCTGGGCTACTCCACCACCCACGAGCGGTCCGTCGAGGTCGTCGGCGGCCTCGCCGAGGGCCTCAAGAAGCGGATCCCCGGCACCGACGTCACCCCCGAGCAACTCCGCGACCGCTCCTGGTGGACGGGCCCCGAGATCTACCTCCTCGTCGACGACTACGACCTGGTGTCCACCAGCCGCGGCAACCCCCTCAAGTCGCTCCTCGACTTCCTGCCGCACGCCAGGGGCATCGGCCTCCACCTGTACGTCACCCGGCAGGCGGGCGGCGCCTCACGCGCCGTCGTCGACCCCGTCCTCAGCCGGCTCAAGGAGCTCAACGTGCCGGGCGCGCTGCTGAGCATCCCCAAGGACGAGATGCCGATCTGGGGCTTCAAGCCGGCCCAGCGCAAGAAGGGCCGCGCCCTGCTCACCCACCGCAGGCTGGGCAACGTGCCCGTCCAGCTCATCCGCGCCGACTCCCCCCACGCCACCCCGTCCGCCTCCGACCAAGCCCCGAGGACCACCCCATGAGCGGCAGCCTCACCCAGCCGACTCCACCGGCCACGGCCACGGCCACGGCGACGGCCGGCACGGCCCCGGTCACAGCCGGCGCCGCCGAGTTCGTGCGCATCGGCGTCGCCGGGCCCGCGAGCCGCGCCGACCTCGCGGTCCCGGCCGGCGTCCCGCTGGCCCGCCTGATGCCCACCCTGCTGCGGCACGCCGGCGAGGACCCGACCCAGGACGGCGGCGTCCGGCATGGTGGCTGGGTGCTGCGCCGGGCCGACGGCACCCGGCTCGACCCGGCCGCGTCGCTCGCCGCGCAGGGCGTCCACGAGGGCGACCTGCTCTTCGTCGGACACGGCACCGACGACACCACCCCGCCGCTCTACGACGACGTCACCGAGGTCATCGGCGCCGCCGCGGGACCCGTCGGCTGGCCGCCGGCCGCCACCCGAAGGGCCGCCGGCACGCTCGCCGCCGTCGGCGTCCTCGCGGCCTGCGCCGCCCTCGCCGAGGCGCCCGACCGGCTGCCCGGCTGGCTCGGCCTGGCCACCGCGGCCCTCACGCTGCTGGTCGGCGTCCTGATGTCACGTGCCTTCGGCGACCGGGAGGCCGGCACCTTCGCGGCCGTGCTCGCCGCCCCGCCGGCCATGCTCGGCGCCGTCCGGCTGCTCGGCACCGAGCAGGGCACCGTCGCCGGTTTCACCGCCGGACACCTGCTGCTCGCCTGCGCCGTGCTCGCCGTGATCGGGGCGCTCGGCCCGGTGCTCGTCGGCGGCGGCGACGGCACCTTCACGGCCCTCGTGGTGGCCGGGCCACTGGCCGCCACCGGCGCGCTGATCTGCGCCGTCTGGGACGTGCACCCGGCCCGCGCCGCCGCCGTCGCGGCCCCGCTCGCGCTGGCCCTGACCACCCTGTGGCCCACGGTCGCGCTGCGGGTCGCCCGCATCCCCGCCCCCCAGGTGGCCGCCTCGGCCGAGGACCTGGAGGCGCTGCCCAGCCAGCTGGAACACGACCGGCTGCGGGAGCGGATCGCCAGGGCCCGCCGGCTGCTGGTCGGCATGCTGGTCGGCAGCCACCTCGTCACGGCCGCCGGCACGCTGGTGCTGTTCGGCTCAGGCGAGCTGTGGTCGAGCGTGCTGGGCGGCGTGCTGCTCGCCCTGACCCTGATGCGGGCCCGGCTCTTCCGGGAGACGGCACAGGCCGCGATCCCGCTCGCCACCGGCCTGGTGACGGTGGCCGGCGCCGCCGCGTTCCTGCTGACCGACCGCGTCGGCGAGCGGCTGCCGCTGCTCGGCGTCGCGCTCCCGGTGGCCCTGCTGGTGGCGCTGATCGCCGGCGGCGTCGCCGTCTCCGCCGGCCGGTTCCGCGCCAACCCCAGGCTCTCCCGCGGCCTCGACCTGCTGGAGTCCGTCCTGCTGCTCGCCGTCATCCCGCTGTGCCTGGCCGTGTGGGAGGTCTACAGCGCCCTCCTCAACCTGCGGGTCTGAGGGGGCACGGCGTTGGCTGACACGGCAGTGAGGGGGGCGCGCCGGGCGCGCGCCCACGCGGCGCGCTCGCGGCGGCGGCCCCGGGGGGGAGCCTGGCTCGTCGGCGGCCTCGCCGCGCTGTTGCTCGCGCAGCTCGTCGTGGCCCAGCCGGCCGCGGCCGTGGAGGCGTGCCGGACGCGGGCGCCCGGCACGGAGCTGCCGGACGGCGCGGGGTCCTATCCGCTGATCGACCAGCTCGGGCTGCGGCAGGCTTGGGACCTGGCCACCGGCTCCGGCGTGCTCGTCGCCGTCGTGGACTCCGGCGTCGACGCCGAGCACCCGGACTTGGACGGCGCGGTGCGGCGCGGCAGCACCTACGAGGGGGTCAACGACGAGCGGGAGTTCGACCGCACCACCCCGGCCGCGCAGGAGGACTGCGAGGGCCACGGCACCGCCGTGGCCGGGCTGATCGCCGCCCGCCGCGCCGAGGGCGACCGGATGGCCGGCGTCGCGCCGGCCGCCACCGTCTACCCCGTGCGCGTCGCCGGCGGCATCGAGCGGGCCACCGTGGGCACCATCGCCGCGGCCATCGGGGACGCCGTCGACTCCGGCGCCCGGGTGCTCAACCTCTCCTTCGCCCTCCCCACCGACTACGAGCCGATCCGCGAGGCCGTGGCCCGCGCGGTCGCCGAGGACGTCGTCGTGGTCGCGGCCGCCGGCAACGAGGGCAACCAGGGCGTCAGCGGCGGCCACATGTACCCGGCCGCCTACGACGGCGTGCTCGCCGTCGGCGCGGTGGGCAACGACGGCCAGCCGATGGACGTCTCCAACGCCGGACCCTGGGTCGACCTGGCCGGCTACGGCGAGGAGATGGCCGTGGTCGCCCCCGAGGGCTCCGGCTACCGCGTCGAGTCCGGCACCAGCTTCGCCGCCGCCCAGGTGTCGGGCGCCGCCGCGCTCGTCCTCTCCCGCTTCCCCGACCTGCCGGCCGCCGAGGTCGCCCGGCGGCTCACCGAGTCCGCCACCCAGGTCGGCGGCGGCGTCAACGACCGCACCGGAGCCGGCATCGTCGACCCCTTCGGCGCCCTCACCCACCTCAGCGGCGACACGGACAGCGCCGGGGAGGCGGCGCCACCCGGGCACATCCCCGTGCAGCCCATCCCCACCAGCGAACCGCTGCTCTCCGCCACCGCGGCCACCGCGCTGGCCTGGAGCGGCGGGCTGCTGCTCGCCGTGGTCCTCGGCCTCGCCGCGGCGCCCGCCGTCCGCCGGGCCGCCGCGCGCGGCTGGCGCGCCGGACCCGACCCACGGCCGGCACCCGGCACCGAAAGACCCGCGAACCTTCCCCCAGCCAACGCTGGGAGGCGCCCCCAGCCCGGCCGGCTCGACTGGCTCGACGGCAGCGAGTCGCCGTCCACCACGAGCTCCGCCCACCCCTCCCGGAACCGGACACGTTAGATGGCCACCACACGCGAGCAGGCGGAGGCGTACGCCTACGAGAACCGCCGCAGGACCACCAGCCTCATCCGGGGCGCCGACGAGGCACGGCTCGACCCACGCCGCCGGCTCAACCGCTCCGTCGGCGGCGGCCTCGCCATCGGCATCCTGATCATGGCCGGCTTCGGTATCGCCGGCTGGCTCGGCGGCGGCCGCGGCCCTTCGCTCCCCGGCACCGGCGCCGTCGTGGTGGGCGACAGCGGCGACCGCTACGTCGTCACCGACGGCGTCGTGCACCCGGCGCTCAACCTCGCCTCCGCGATGCTCGTCGGCGGCGGCGAGGTCACCGAGGTCAGGCAGTCCGTCCTGGACGACGCGCCGCGCGGCCTGCCCGTCGGCATCCCCGGCGCCCCCGACGCACTGCCCGACGCCGACGACCTCGTCGACGGCGACTGGACGCTGTGCGTCGTGCCGTCCGAGACCGGCGGCACCCCGACCGCCACCGCGCTCTACGTCTCGGTGCCGGGCGTCGCCCCGCCCGGCGGTTACGACCCCCGGGGCGGCGCCACCGTGCTCGCCCAGGACGAGGACCAGCGGCTCTGGCTGCTCACCGAGGGCCGCCGCTACTCGCTCAGCGAGAACATCCGCGACCTGGTCGGCCTGCAGAGCGTCGAACAGGTGCAGCTGCCGCACCAGATCATCGCGACCCTGCCGGAGGGCCCGGCCCTCACCATCCCCGACCTCGGCGCCGACGCCGGCGCCCAGCCGGACGTCCCACTGCCGTTCGACGCCCGGGTCGGCGACATCGCCCACACCGAGGGCAGCATCAACGCGCAGTACCACCTGGTCAGGTCGGACGGCCTGGTCTCCATCTCGCCACTGGTCTACGCCCTGCTGAGCGGCGCCGCGGAGACCGACCACCAGATCAGCGCCACCGACGCGGCCCGCGCCCCACGCTCCGACGGCAACGCGCCCGGCGACCCCGCCTGGCCCGACCAACTGCTCGCCGCCAACGAGCCGGGCCGCAACCAGCCCGTCTGCATCAGCACCCCGCCCGGCGGCCAGCCGGGCGACGCGCCCTGGCAGGCCACCGTCCACCTGCCCGCGACCATGCCCGACCCCGCCGACGTCCGCCCGGTGACCGGCTACCAGGGCGGCAGGCTCGGCCTGCTCGACGAGATCTACGTGCCGGCCGGCTCGGGCGCCGTGGTCAGGGCCACCACCTCGGCCGGCACCGGCGGCACCTACACGCTGGTCACCGACAGCGGCGCGGCCTACCCCTTCTCCACCCCGGACGCGGTGGAGCGGCTCGGCTACGCGCCGGACGAAGCGCCGTCCCTGCCCAGCGCGTTCACCGACCTGCTGCCGAACGGCCCGGTACTCGACCCGCAGGCGGCCACCCGCGAGCAGAACGGAGAGCAGCGGTGAGCCCCAGAAGACGCCGCCCCGACCGCGCCGCCCCGACCGCCCAACCCCGGCGGGCCCTCCGCTTCGGCCGCGCCAGGCTCGTCGCGGTCGAGACCGGCCTCGGCTGCCTCGCGACCGGCGTCGCGTTCCAGGGGCCCTGGGGCTACGGGCTCGCCGGCGCCGGCGCGCTCGTCGTCACCGGATCGCTGCTGCGGCGGCGTGGCGAGTGGGCCGACCGGTTGCTGCTCGACCGGCTGCGCCGCGACGCGCTCGCCCCCACCGGCGACCCGGCGCCGACCGGGGAGGAGACCGACCTGGGCCTCGCCGGGGCCCTGCTGCCGACCCTGGACATCGCCGGGTTCGCCGACCGCAACGGCGCCGGCAGCGGCGGCGCCGCCGAGCTCGGCGTGCTCGCCGACGGCCGCGGCCACGCCGCGATCGTCGAGTTCCCCGGCGGCGCGCTGCCCTCGCTGCCGGCCGCGGCCGTCGCCCGCTGGCTGGACGAGGACCCGGCACGACCGGCCGCCGCGCAGCTCGTCGTCGAACAGTTCGGGCTCCCGCCCTGGGACTTCCACTACCGCTACCAGCCCACCATCGCCTACCGCCAACTCCCGTTCGGCGGACGCCCGGTCGCCGTGCGCTCCTGGCTGGTGCTGCGCTACGAACCGTTCGACGCGCCCGAGGCGGCCGAGCGCCGCGGCGGCGGCGCGGCCGGGGCACGCGCCGCGGTGGCCGCCGCCACCGCCCGGATCCGGGCCAGGCTGGCCGCCCACGGCGTGCCGAGCACGCCGCTCGGCCCGGACCAGGTCCGGGACCTGCTGCGGGGGATCGGCGACACCTCGGCCGAGGGGCGCGCGATCCCCGGCAGTTGGGCCGGCAACGCGGCCACCCACTGCACCGTCACGGCCGAGGTCGCCAACCAGGCCGACTGGTCACGGCTGCTCGGCTCGCTCGCCACCTGCACCGCCGACCGGGTGGTCACCGCCGCCACCCTCACCAGGGACGGCGCCGGCCTGACGGTGCGGACGGCGGTCCGCGTGGTCAGCACCATGGCCCAGCACGCCGCCGCCGAACGCGACCGGCTGATCCAGGCCGGCATCGTGGGACCGCCAGCCGCCGACCAGGCCGCCGGGCTGCTCGCCACCCTGCCGGTGGCCTACCCGGCCCGCTCCCTGGTGGAGGCGACCGGCTTCGTGACGACCGGAGAGGCCAGGACCCGATGACGCTTCCCGACCTGGCGGGCCTGCCCGCCACGCGCTGGCCCGACGAGCAGCAGACCGACGCCGACTGCCGCCTCGTCCCGGCCTACACCGGCATCCACCTCGGCACCGACCGGGCGGGACAGCCGGTCGCGCTGCCCGCGCCGGGACCGGCCGGCACCCGGATCGGCGTCCTCGGCGAGTCGCTCTTCGGCCGGCTCTTCGCGCTCCGCCTGCTGGCGGTCGGCGCGCAGGTCACGGCCGCGACCCGGGGCCCCGACCACTGGGCGGGCGTGGCGGCGGCCGCCGGCGACCGGCTCTCGGTCCACGACACGATCCCGGCCTGGCCGCCGCGCCCCCCGGCGCCACCGACGGTCGCCGACGGGCCGCAGGCCCTCGTCTGCGACCTGCGCCGCGCGCCGCACGTCGCCCTGGCGGCGGGCCCCTGGCGCACCGTGCTGCACGTGGCGCGCAACGCGCCGCGCCGCTCGGCGTTCTGGCTGGCCGCCGACGCGGTCCTCGCACTGGACGCGAACTTCGCGGAGCCCGTCGAACGGGTCCTCGGCGCCGACGCCGCCCGCCTGACGGCGGGCCTCGCACCCGGCGAGATCGCGCTCTTCCGCGCGGCCGGGACGGAGATCCTCCGCCCCGACATCTCCCCGGGCGAAACGGCACTCCTCACCCCCGGCCGTCCCGCTGGACGCTTGGCCTAGGCGGTTTCGCTGCGCTTGGCGTTGGCCGCCGGCCCGCAGGCCCGACCAGGCGGCGCAGCCGCCGAGGTCGGGCCTGCGGCCGCGCCGCGCCCACCCACCCGCCCTTGGCGGGTCGTCGCGCGGCGGGGGCCGCGAGGCCCGGCGGCGTAGCCGCCGCGGGCCCACGGCCCTGCCCGGCCTCGTACCGCGCGCAGCGCGGTCAGGCCCCCCGCGCGGAGCGCGGAAAAGGGCGGGTGGGCGGGGGCCGAACGGTGGCGTAGCCGCACCGTGCCCTACCGGGCCGCTCACCGCGCGCAGCGCGCGGTCCGGCCCACCACCCCCGCGCGAAGCGCGGAAAGGGGCGGGTGGGCGGGGAAAGCCCGGCGCGAAGCGCCAACGGCACCCGGCGGCGCAGCAGGCCGCTTACCGCGCGCAGCGCGGTCCGCCTTCCGGCGCGGAGCGCGAAAAGGGCGGGTGGGTGGGGGGACGACCCGGCGCGGAGCGTCTGGCGCGCCGGGTGGCGCGACCGTCGCCCACCCGCGCGGAGCGAAAGCGCGGGTGGGTGGGGGGGACAAACCCGGCGCGAGTGCCGGGCGCGGCCGGCGCCGCATCGTCGCCGGGAGAGAATGCCCGCATGGATCTCCGTATCTTCACCGAGCCCCAGCAAGGCGCCTCCTACGACACCCTCCTCTCCGTCGCCAAGGCCGCGGAGGACCTCCGCTTCGACGCCTTCTTCCGGTCCGACCACTACCTGAAGATGGGTGAGGTGAGCGGCCTGCCGGGCCCGACGGACGCGTGGTTGACGCTGGCCGGTCTGGCCCGCGAGACCAGCAGGATCCGGCTCGGCACCCTGATGACCGCGGCCACCTTCCGGCTGCCCGGCGTGCTCGCCATCCAGGTGGCCCAGGTCGACGCCATGTCCGGCGGTCGGGTGGAACTCGGTCTCGGCGCCGGCTGGTTCGCCGCCGAGCACACGGCGTACGGCATCCCGTTCCCGGCCGAGAAGTTTCCGCGCCTTGAGGAGCAGCTGGCCATCGTGACGGGCCTGTTCGGCACGCCGGAGGGCGAGACGTTCTCCTACGACGGCACCTACTACCAGCTGGCGGACTCGCCCGCGCTGCCGAAGCCGGCGCAGGAGAAGCTGCCGATCCTGGTGGGCGGCATGGGCAAGCAGCGCACCCCGGCGTTGGCCGCCCGTTACGCGGACGAGTTCAACATCCCGTTCGCCTCGGTCGAGGACAGCGCAGCGCAGTTCGAGCGGGTGCGGCGGGCCGCCGAGGAGGCCGGGCGCAAGCCGGACGACCTCGTCTACTCGAACGCCCTGGTGGCGTGCGTGGGCAAGGACGACGTCGAGGTAGCGCGCCGTGCCGCCGCGATCGGCCGGGAGGTGGACGAGCTCAAGCGCAACGGTCTGGCCGGCACCCCGGCCGAGGTGGTGGACAAGATCGGCCGCTACGCCGAGACGGGCGCCAGCCGGTTCTACTTCCAGATCCTCGACCTGTCCGACCTGGACCACCTGGACGTGATCGCCTCGCAGGTCGCGCCCCAGCTGGGCTGACGTGTCCGCGCCGCCGCTCACCGGTCGTCCCCTGGTGCTGGACGGCGGGCTCTCCAACGAGCTCGTCGCCCAGGGCCACGCCGTGGCCGGTGAGCTGTGGACGGCCCGCCTGCTGGTGGAGGACCAGGCGGCGGTCCGCGCGGCGCACGCGGCGTATGTCCACGCCGGCGCCGAGGTGTTGATCTCGGCCAGTTACCAGGCCTCGTTCGAGGGCTTCGCCCGGCACGGCGTCGACCGGGCCGCCGCCGAGCGGCTGTTCGGGGACAGCGTGCGGCTGGCCAGGGCGGCGGCCGGCGGGCGGCGCGTGTGGGTCGCCGGTTCGGTGGGGCCCTACGGAGCCGTGTCGGCGGACGGCGGCGAGTACCGCGGCCATTACGGGTTGAGCGTCGGCGAGCTCGTCCGGTTCCACCGGCCGCGGATCGCGGCGCTGGCCGCCGCGGGCCCGGACGTGCTGGCGCTGGAGACGGTGCCGGACGTCGTGGAGGCGGAGGCGCTGCTGCGGGCGGCCGAGGGGTGCGGGGTGCCGGTGTGGCTGTCGTACACCGTCGAGGGTGGGCGGACCCGCGCCGGGCAGTCGCTGGAGGAGGCCTTCGCGCTGGCCGCCGGCGACGACCGGGTGGTGGCGGTCGGCGTCAACTGCTGTGCGCCGGAGGAGGTCCTGCCCGCGGTCGAGGTGGCGGCGGCGACCACGGGCAAGCCGGTGGTCGCCTACCCCAACAGTGGCGAGGAGTGGGACGTGGCGGGGCGTCGCTGGCGGGGGAGGGGGCGGTCGCCGGCCGCGTACGCGGCCGCCTGGCGGGACGCGGGGGCCAGGCTGATCGGTGGCTGCTGCCGGGTCGGTCCGGCGGGGATCGCGGAGTTGGCGGCCCGGCTGGCGCCGTTCCGGTGAGGTTGGCGCGACCTCGCGAATTCCGGCCGTGTTGGGGGTGGCTTCAGGCGCCCCGGAGGTGACGCCGGTCGGTGGGCGTGCGCGGTGCCTGGGCGGTGCCTGGGCGTTTCCGAGGGGCCGATCCCCTGCTGACCGCTGGTAGTGGACATGCCACTCCTCGCGACCGAATCCCGCCGCTGCCCCATGGCGTTTCCCGGCGATTCCGGCACACTCGCCAGCAGTGGGCGAGACCTCAGCGGTGCAGGGCAGAGGTCTCGCCCCCGCCTGGGTCAGGCCTGGGTTAGGCTGATCACATGATGTGACGCCTGCCCGTCCTGCCGCGGGCACCCCCGACTCCTTCCGACGCCAGACGCACGCAGTAAGCCAGCACCGTCAGCGAAGGAAGGACCACCGCACCGTGACCACTCTGACCGTCGCCCTGCTCCAACTCGACCGTCCCGAGCCTGATCTGACCGTCACCCGGGAGGCGGGCGAGGCCGCCTGCCGGCGGGCCGCGGCGCTGGGTGCCGACATCGCGCTCTTCCCCGAGATGTGGAGCAACGGCTACCACTGGGCGGAGCCGATCGGGACCGTCTACCGGCACCCGGAGCTCTGGGCCGGCCGCACGCCCGTCGCCAGGGCCGAGGGCGAGCCCGCCTGGCGCGGCGAGCCGATCACCGCCGACTCCGACTACGTGGCGCACTTCCGCGCGCTGGCGGCCGAGTTGGGGATCGCCATCGCCCTCACCTGCCTGGAGCGGTGGGAGGGCGCGCCGCGCAACACCCTGTTCCTGATGGACCGGCACGGGCGTCTCGTGCTGACCCACGCCAAGGTCCACACCTGTGCGTTCGCCCTTCCGGAGGTCGAGCTCACCCCGGGCGGCTCCTTCGACGTGGCCACCCTGGACACCGCCGCCGGCGAGGTGCGGGTGGGCGCGATGATCTGCTACGACCGGGAGTTCCCGGAGAGCGCCAGGTCGTTGATGCTGGCCGGCGCCGAGCTGGTGCTGACGCCCAACGCCTGCGACCTGGAGGTCAACAGGCTGTCCCAGTTCCGCGCCCGTTCCTTCGAGAACATGCTGGCGGTGGCGATGGCCAACTACGCGGGCCCCGGCGGGGGGCACTCGATCGCCTTCGACGGCATGGCGTTCGGTCCGACCGGGTCGCGGGACATGCTGGTGATCGAGGCGGGCGAGGCGGCCGGCGTCTACCCGGCGGTCTTCGACCTCGCGGCGCTGCGCGCCTACCGTCGCCGCGAGACCTGGGGCAACGCCTTCCGCAGGCCCGGGAGTTACGCCGCGCTGACGGCCGGCGAGGTGGCCGAGCCGTTCCTCAGGTCGACGCACGACGGCGTGCCGTTCCGGCGCTGAGCGGGCGCCACGTCAGGCGGGTGAACCCGGCTCGGCCTCGTCCTCGGGGCCGAGCGCCGGCGGCCGGCCGGCGCGGATGGCCTCGGCGTTGGCATTGGCGAGCCTGAGCTGCCCCATGGCCACCATCACCCGGGCGGCGGCCGTGCCGAGCGCCGTGATCAGCGCGGCGACGGCGCCGATGGCGGCGGCCGAGCCGAGGTGGTCAAGCGGCCCGCCGTCGAAGGACTGTTGGGCCGCCGGAGCGTCGGACTCGGGCGGCGACGTGGGCTCAGCGGTGGGCACGGGTGGCGGGGGCGCGCTGGCGTCCGCGGTGCCCGTGGGGTTGGGCGGCGGGGTGTAGGAGACGTCGTCGCCACCGAGGTGTGCGATCAGCAGCACGGCCGCCGTCACCACGGCGAACACCAGCGGCGTGAGCCAGGCCACCGTGCGCAGCGCCCGACGCAACGCAGCGGAGACCGGCCGTTGTTGCTCACGGTCGTCCCCCATGCTCCCACCGTACCGCCCGTCGACGACATGGCGCCGCCCCTCGGCGACGGGGGGGAAAGCCGAGGGGCGGCGGTCGGTGGGCGGCGGCTACGCCACCGGTGTGCGGTCGCGGCGCGGCAGCGCCTTCCGCAGCAGCGGCCAGAGCAGGATCACGCCGACCACGGCGTAGACCGTCACGGCGAACGGCGAGTTGACCAGACCGGTCAGGCTGCCGTCGCTGATCTGCAGGGCGCGGCGCAGCTGGAGCTCGGCGGAGGGGCCGAGGATCACGCCGAGGACGGCGGGCAGCACAGGCAGCCCGAACCGCCGCATCAACAGTCCGACCAGGCCGATGATCAGCAGGATCACCAGGTCGAGCGGCTGCGAGCTCACCGCGTACGCGCCGACGGCGGCGAAGAACAGGATGCCGGCGTAGAGGTACTGGCGGGGGATCCGCAGCAGCTTGGCCCACAGGGGCGCCAGCGGCAGGTTGAGCGCGAGCAGCATCACCAGCCCGACGAAGAGCGAGGCGATGAGCGCCCACACCAGGCTGGACTCGCGCTCGAACAGCAGCGGTCCCGGCTGGATGCCGTAGGTCTGGAAGGCGGCCAGCATCACGGCCGTGGTGGCGGTGGTCGGCAGGCCGAGCGTCAGCATGGCGCTGATGGTGCCCGAGGCGGAGGCGGAGGCCGTGGACTCGGGGCCGGCGACGCCCTCGATGGCGCCCTTGCCGAACTCGTCCTTGTGCTTGGAGAGCCGCTTCTCCGTCACATAGGAGAGGAAGGTGGGGATCTCCGCGCCGCCGGCCGGGACGGCGCCGAACGGGAAGCCGATCAGCGGGCCGCGCAGCCACGGCTTCCAGGTGCGGCGCAGGTCGTCCCTGCCCAGCCAGGGCCGGCCGACCGGGATGGGCTTCTGGGTGCCCTGCCGCAGGTGCAGCGCCACGTAGAGGGCCTCGCCGATGGCGAACAGGCCGACCGCGACGATCACCACGTCGATGCCGTCGGCGAGCTCCAGGGTGCCGAACGTCAGCCGCTGCTGGCCGGTGAGGCGGTCGAGGCCGACCAGGCCGATGGTGAGGCCGATCAGCAGGGAGGCGAAGCCGCGGATGCGGGAGCTGCCGAGCACCGAGGTGACGGCGATGAACGCCAGCACCATGATCGCGAAGTAGTCGGGCGCGCCGATGTCGACGGCCAGTTCGGCGACGAACGGGGCGAGCAGCACCAGCAGGACGGTGCCGATCAGGCCGCCGGTGAAGTGGCCGATGGCGGCGGCCGCCAGGGCCTGGGCACCGCGGCCCGAGCGGGCCATCGGGTGGCCCTCGATGGCGGCCACCACGGCCGCGGTCTCGCCCGGGGTGTTGAGCAGGATCGAGGTGGTCGAGCCGCCGAACATGCCGCCGTAGTAGATGCTGGCGAACATGATGAACGCGGCGGTGGGGTCGAGCGCGTAGGTGACGGGCAGCAGCAGCGCCAGGGCCATGGCCGGGCCGATGCCGGGCAGCACGCCGATGGCGGTGCCGAGCAGCACGCCGACCGCGGCCCACAGCAGGTGGGTGGGGGTGAGGGCGGTACCGAAGCCCTCGATGAGCGAGTTGAGTGAGTCCATGGGGCTACAGCACTTCCATCAGCGGGCCGCCGGGCAGCGGGGTGCCGAGCAGGGTGTCGAAGACGAAGAAGGTGACGACGGACAGGCCGGCCGCGATGAGCGGATCGCGGTGGTAGGCCCGGCTGCCGAGGGCGAAGGCCGAGCCCCAGAACAGCAGGGCCCCTGAGATGGGGAAGCCGAGCGGCTGGATCAGCACGGCGTTGCCGAGGAAGACACCGACCAGCAGCGCGACCGTCCGCCAGTCGCCGGGGCGGTCGAGGTCGACGTCCTCGCCGCCCTCGGCCTGGCCGCGGCCGCCGCGCAGCACGTCGATCGCGAGCAGCACGGCGACCACCAGCAGCGCCACGCCGACCACCGTGGGCACGGTCTTGGGGCCGACCGGGCCGCGCTGGGTGAAGTCGGTGTTCATGGTGATGACGTCGCCGAGCACCAGCAGGCCCAGCGCGAGCAGCAGGGCGCTGACGCCCAGTTCTGACCGGCCCCGCAGGCGCTCACGCAGCCCCGTCCCGGAAGCGGTCGATTCGGAGGTACTCACAGCCCAAGCTCCCTCAGGATTCCGTCCACGCGCTCGTCCTCGGCGACCAGGAAGTCGCCGAACTCGTCGCCGGTGATGAAGGCGTCGGTCCAGCCGTTGGTCTCCAGCGCTTCCTGCCACTCGGCCGAGTCGTGCAGCTCGGTGACGAGGTTGGTCAGCCGTTCGCGCTCCGCGTCGGTCAGGCCGGGCGGCGCGACGATGCCGCGCCAGTTGGTGAAGGTGACGTCGACGCCGGCCTCGGTGAGGGTCGGCGCGTCCAGGCCCTCGACACGTTCGCCGCTGGTCACGGCGAGCACGCGGAGCTCGCCGGCCTCGATCTGGTCCAGGTACTCGCCGACGCCGGAGACGCCGAAGGCGACCTGGCCGCCGAGCACGGAGGCCAGCAGCTCGCCGCCGCCGTCGTAGGAGATGTAGTTGACGCCGCGCGGGTCGATGCCGGCGGCCTCGGCCATCAGCATGGGCGCCAGGTGGTCGGGGCCGCCGGGCGACGAGCCGCCGCCCACGGGCAGCGAGCCGGGGTCGGCCTGCCAGTCGGCGAGCAGGTCCTCGAAGCTCTGGTACGGGGAGTCGGCGGGGACGACCACGATGTCCGGCTCCTGGGTGAGGCGGGCGATCGGGGTGGTGTCCGCCAGGGTGGAGCTCGTGTGGTTGGTGTGCACGGCGCCCACCACGCCGAGGCCCATCGACATCGCGAGCCGGCCGTTGCCGTGGTCGGCGACGAGGCTGCTCAGGCCGACGGTGCCGCCGGCGCCCGGCAGGTTGAAGACCTCTATGCCGCTGCTGAGCCCCGCGTCCTCGGCGGCCCTCGCCGCGGTGCGGGCGGTGATGTCGTAGCCGCCGCCCGGCGTGTTGGGCACCATGAAGCGCAGGCCCGGGATGTTGGTGCCGGTGCCGGCGGAGCTTTCGTCGCTGAGGAGCGGAGGCACCACCAGCACGATCAGCGTCGCCGACAGCAGCGACAGGAGTACACGCAGGCGCACGGGACGCCGCCTTTCGTCGAACATCTGGTCGGGAGTTGAGGGCGCCACATGTTGCCTACGTGTTAAGCGGCGTGTCCATGCCCTGCTCGGTTGCGGAACTAAGTCGCCTTTCGGTCATTGAGTTCATGACGAAAGTGAGGCGTGCGGGGACCGAGGTTCCGACTTTGGATGACTGTCGCGGAGGGTGACCGAGGACATAGCGTCGAGCCGTCTCCGCCCGGACCGTGCCCGGGCGGAGACGAGAGGACGAGGAGCGCGCGATGCCCACCGAGGCCAAGGAACCCACCACCCGGCTGTGGCTGCCCCTGGCGGACCGGCTGGTCCTGCTCATCGGCGCCCCCGCGCTGGGGGCCGGGCTCGGCCTCCTGCTGCCGCCCGTCTCGGACTGGGTGATGGGCGTGCCGTGGATGCCGATGCGCGGCCCCTTCGAGCTGGTGGCCTCGTTCGAGAGCCGCTGGGTGGGGGCCGTGCTCGCCGCGCTCGGGCTGCTGGCCGGGCTGGTCCTGGTGGTGATCGCCTTCGCCACCAGCCTCAAGGTCACGCTCAGCGACTCGCGGGTCCGCGTCGAGATCAACGACACCACCCGGGTCATCGAGCGGGCCGCCGTCGACGCGGTGTTCCTGGACGGGAAGAAGCTGGTGATCCTGGACCACGAGTCCCGGCAACTGCTGCGGGACACGAGCGAGGAGCGGCCGGCGGACGTCGCGCGGGCCTTCGCCGCCCACGGCTACCCGTGGGCCGAGGCCGACCCCTACGCCGACCTCTACCGGCGTTGGGTGCCCGACACCCCCGAGGTTCCTTCGGCGGTCAACGCGCTGCTGAAGGCGAGGGAGGTGGCGCTGCGGAAGAAGGCCGCCGAGGACATAGCGGAGCTGCGGCTCGAGGTGGAGAAGCTGGGGTACGCGGTGCGGGACGAGGCCGTCCGGCAGTACTGGCGCCCGCTGGTGCGGTCATGAGGTCGGCGGCGCGCTCCCGCCGGCGTGACCTGGTGGTCGACGTCACCTGCGTCACCCTGTCGCTGCTGCTCGTGCTGCTGCTCTTCGCCGACTCGTGGGGCGATCCCAGGTTCTCTGAGCCCTACCTGGGCACGGCCCTTGCCCTGGGGGTGGCGGGCTCGCTGCTGCTCGCCAGGCGCCGGCAGCGGCCGGTGCTGGTGTCCGTGCTGGTGCTGGGGGCGGGCCTGTTCACCGAACTGGTGGCCGGCGCCGTGCTGGTGTCGTTGTTCACGGTCGCGGTGCGCAGGTCGTGGCGGATCGCGGCGGCCCTCACCCTGGCGCACGCCGTGGGCAGCATCCCCTTCGCGGTGGTCCACCCGGACCCCGACCTGGTCGAGGCCGGCTACACCGACGTGGGGCTCGCGGTCTTCTCGGCCGTGCTGTCGCTCGTCGTCATCACGCCCTTCGTGGCCTGGGGCATGGTGGTGCGGGCCAGGCGCGAGCTGGTGGACTCGCTGCGCGAGCGCGCCGAGCGGGCGGAGGCGGAGGCCGCGCTGCGGGCGGACCAGATCCGCGGCCGGGAGCGCGAACACATCGCCCGCGAGATGCACGACGTGCTGGCGCACCGCATCACCCTGGTCAGCCTGCACGCCGGGGCCCTGGAGATCCGGCCCGACATGGGCTCCGCCGAGGTGGCCGAGGTCGCCGGCACCATCAGGTCCAGCGCCCACCAGGCGCTGGAGGACCTGCGGGAGATCCTGGGCGTGCTGCGCTCGGTCCCCGCCGCCGACGTGCCGTCGGCGGGCGCGACCCGGCCGCAGCCCGGAGTGGCCGACATAGCGGAGCTGGTGGGGGAGTCCCGGGCGGCGGGCGCCGTGGTCGCGCTGGACAACCGGCTGCCGGCGGCGACCGGTTCGCTGCCGGCCTCCGTCGGTCGCACCGCCTACCGGGTGGTGCAGGAGGGGCTGACCAACGCCCGCAAGCACGCCCCAGGACACCGCGCCAGGGTGCTGCTCGACCGCACCGGGCAGGGGGAGCTGCACGTCAGGATCGCCAACCCGCTGGCGGTCGCCTCGGCCGAGCCCGCCCTGCCCGGCGCGCGGTCCGGCCTGGTGGGGCTGAGCGAGCGGGTGTCCCTGGCGGGCGGGCGCATCGACTACGGTGCGCGGCGAGGGGAGGGCGGCATGATCGATTTCTGTCTGGAGGCGTGGCTGCCGTGGCCGACGTGATCCGGGTCCTGATCGCCGACGACGACGGCCTGGTGCGGGCCGGGATCGCGCTGATACTGGGCGCCGACCCCGGGATCGAGGTGGTCGGCGAGGCGGCGGACGGTGCCGAGGCCGTCGAGCTGGCGCGCCGGCTGCGGCCCGACGTGGTGCTGATGGACATCCGGATGCCCAGGACGGACGGGCTCGCCGCCACGGAGGAGCTCCGCTCCGGCGCGCTCGGCGAGGGCCCGGCGATCATCGTGCTGACCACCTTCAACACCGACGAGTACGTGCTGCGGGCGCTGCGCGCCGGGGCCAACGGCTTCCTGCTGAAGGACGTGCCCCCGACCGACTTCCTCCGGGCGGTACGGGGCGCGGCCGCGGGCGAGTCCATGCTCTCGCCGGCCGTCACCACCCGGCTGATCGACCATGTGGTGCGCCGCGACGCGGACGAGGAACGCCGCCACAAGGCCGCCCGTGCCCGGGCCTCGCTCGCCGCCCTCAGCGGGCGCGAACGCGAGGTGGCCCGCGCCATCGGCGAGGGCAAGTCCAACGCGGAGATCGGCGGCGAGCTGTTCATGAGCGTGGCCACGGTGAAGACGTACGTCTCGCGCATCCTGAACAAGCTGGAGTGCGGAAACCGGGTCCAGGTCGCGATCCTGGTCCACGAGTCGGAGGGGTGACGGGCCGTGTCCGTGGGGGGCACCGCGGCCTACGCGGGCGTCGAGGGCCTGCCCGAGCAGGTGGTGCGGGCGGTCCGGCTGGCCACCGGGCGCGGCTTCGCCCACTCGTGCCGGCCCGAGCAGGGCCGGCTGCTGGCGGCCCTGGCCGGCGGAGCGGCGGGGGTGATCGGGGAGACCGGCACGGGCTGTGGGGTGGGCCTCGCCTGGCTGGCCTCGGCCGCCCCGCCGGGCACGCGGCTGGTGAGCGTCGAGCGTGACCCGGACCTGGCCTCCGCGGTGGGCCGGCTCTTCGCCGCCGACGACCGCGTCACCGTGGTGTGCGGGGACTGGCGGGAGATCGCCGGCCACGCCCCGTTCGACCTGTTGGTGCTGGACGGCGGCGGCTCGGGCAAGGCGCCGGGCGACGAGCCCGCCGATCCGGAGGCGCTCCTCGCCCCGGGCGGCACGGTGGTGGTCGACGACTTCACGCCGGGCCGCCCGGGACCGGACCCGGCGCGTGAGAACTGGCTCGGCCATCCGGCGCTGCGCGCCGTGGAGCTTCGGCTGGCGGCCGATCTCAGCAGTGTCGTCGGCGTCAGGACGTCACGCGTCGGCCAGGGTGGCGACCAGTAGGGCCTTGATGGTGTGCATCCGGTTCTCGGCCTGGTCGAAGACCACCGAGTGGGGCGACTCGAAGACCTCGTCGGTGACCTCCAGGGAGTCCAGGCCATGGCGGGCGTGGACGTCGCGGGCGACCTCGGTGCCCAGGTCGTGGAAGGCGGGCAGGCAGTGCAGGAAGCGGACGGACCGGTTGCCGGTGGCCCTGAGCACGTCCATCGTCACCGCGTAGGGCCGCAGCAGCGCGATCCGCTCGTCCCAGGCCTCCTTCGGTTCGCCGAGCGACACCCACACGTCGGTGGCGACGAAGTCGGCTCCCCGGACGCCCTCCGGCACGTCCTCGGTGAGGGTGATCCGCGCGCCGGTCCGCTTCGCGAGGGCGGCCGCCTCGGCCCGCACCCGCTCGGTCGGCCACAGCCCGCGGGGGGCCACGACGCGCACGTCCATACCGAGCAGGGCGCCGGTCACCAGATAGGAGTTGCCCATGTTGTTCCGCGCGTCGCCGAGGTAGGCGAAGGCGAGCTCGGCCAGCGGCCGGCCGCCGGCGTGCTCGGTCATGGTCAGCGCGTCGGCGAGCATCTGGGTCGGGTGCCAGTCGTCGGTCAGCCCGTTGTAGACCGGGACGCCCGCGTGCTCGGCCAGCTCCTCCACGGTCCGCTGGGCGCTGCCCCGGTACTGGATCGCGTCGAACATCCGCCCGAGCACCCGGGCGGTGTCCTTGGCCGACTCCTTGTAGCCGATGTGCGAGCCGCTCGGGTCGAGGTAGGTGGTGTGCGCGCCCTGGTCGGTGGCGGCCACCTCGAAGGCGCAGCGGGTGCGGGTGGAGCTCTTCTCGAAGATCAGCGCGATCTGGCGCCCGGTGAGCCGCCGCCGCTCGGTACCCTCCCGCCTCGCGGCCTTGAGCTCCGCCGCGAGGTCGAGCAGGCCCCGGAACTCGGCCGGGGTGAGGTCCAGCTCGCGCAGCAGGTGGCGGCCCTTGAGGTCTGTCGCCATGGGATGACTCCATCGGTCGTCGGAATCGCGTTCGAGAAGTTGGAAGTATATACGCGTCTTTTCATGATTATGCGATACCTGCGGGGTGGTCACCCGAGGCGGCGGGCCAGCACCGCCGCCCGGGCCCGGGCGACGCTCAGGACACCGGGTCGCGCTCCACGGGACAGCTCATGCAGCGCGGTCCGCCCCGGCCACGGCCGAGTTCGCCGCCCGGGATCTCCAGCACCTCGAACCCCTGCCGGCGCAGGTGCGTGTTGGCGGTCACCGTCCGGTCGTAGGCCACCACCACGCCCGGCTCGACCGCCAGCACGTTGCAGCCGTCGTCCCACTGCTCGCGCTCCGCCGAGTGCACGTCCTGGGTCGGCGTCAGCACCCGGATCCCGCCCAGGCCAAGCGCGGCGGCGATCGCCCGGTGCATGTGCTCCGGCGGATGGTCCGTCACCTTCAGCTCCCGCTCCCCCGAGCCGGGTTCTATGGTGTACGAGCGCAGCATCCCCAGGCCCGCGTACTGGGTGAACGTCTCCCCGTCCACCATGGTCAGCACCGTGTCCAGGTGCATGAACGCCCGCCGCTTGGGCATGTCGAGCGCCACGATGGTGCGGGCCGAGCCGGCCGCGAACAGCCGCCGCGCCAGCAACTCGACGGCCTGCGGCGTGGTCCGCTCGCTCATCCCCACCAGCACCGCGCCGTTGCCGATCACCAGCACGTCCCCGCCCTCGATGGTCGAGGGGTGCGCGCCCTGCCCCTCCGACCACAGGTGGAAGCGCCCGGACCGCTCGCCGGCGAACAGCGGGTGGTAGCCGTAGATCGCCTCGAAGTGCACGCTCTCCCGCTGCCGCGCCGGCCAGCGCATGGCGTTGATCGCCACCCCGTCGTAGACCCAGGCCGAGGTGTCCCGGGTGAACAGGTGGTTGGGCAAGGGGTGCAGCAGGAAGTCGTCCGGGTCCATCACGTGGAAGCGGACCGAGGTCGGCTCCGGGTGCCGCTCCAGGAACTCGCGCTTGGTGATGCCGCCGATCAGCACCTCGGCGAGCTCGGGCCCCGGCAGCTCGTCGAACGCCGCGCGCAGCCGGTCGGTGGCCAGCGGACCGTACTCCCGCTCGTCGAACACCCGGTCAAGGATCAGGGCCCTGGCCGCCGGCACGGCCAGGCTCTCGGCCAGCAGGTCGCCGAACAGGTGCACGGCGACCCCGCGGTAGCGGAGCAGGCCGGCGAAGATGTCGTGCTCCTGCTGGGCGCGCCGCACCCACAGCACGTCGTCGAACAGCAGCTCGTCCTTGTTGGTGGGGGTCAGCCGCTTCAGCTCGAGCCCGGGGCGGTGCAGGATCACGCGCCGCAGTCGTCCGGTCTCCGAGTCGACATGGAAGGTCATGGCTCCATTCTGCGGGCACCCGCTTGCGCGAGCCCGGCCGCCGTGGCCCTCAGCCGTCGAGCAGCGCGTTCAGCCGCCCGAAGCTCCAGTCGCCGCTGTCGAGTCCGACGTAGGTGCCGGCGTCGAGCAGTTCCCTGGTGGCCCGGTCGACCGCCGCGTAGGCCGCCTGGGCCAGGCCCGAGCCGACGCTGATCCGGGCCGCGCCCGCGGCGGCGAGATCGGCCACCGAGGGGGCCCCGGGGCCGGTCAGCACGTTGAGCGGGGCGGCGAGCCCGTCGGCCAGCGCGGTCACCGTCTCCAGGTCGGTGACGCCCGGCACGAAGACGCCGTCGGCGCCCGCCGCCAGGTAGGCCCGACCCCGGTCCAGGGTCTCCCGCAGCAGCTCCTCGCGCGGTCGGCCGGCGTCGGCCCGCAGGAAGACGTCGACCCGGGCGTTGACGAAGACCGGCACGCCGGTCGCCTCACCCGCCGCGCGGGCGGCGGCCAGGCGGGCGGCCTGCTCGCCGACCGGGCGCAGCGGCGCCGGGCCACCGTGGTGGCTGTCCTCGATGTTGACCCCGGCCGCGCCCGCCTCGATCACCAGCCTGACCGTCTCCTCCACGCCGTCGGCGTCCGCGCCGAAGCCGGCCTCGATGTCGGCGGTGACCGGCGACGTGACGGCGCCGGCGACCCGGGCGACGAGTTCGACGGCGAGGCGCCGGTCGAGCCGGTCGCCGTCCGGGGCGCCGAGGGACCAGGCGACGCCCGAGCTGGTGGTGGCCACGGCCGCGGCGCCGGCCGCCGCGACCACCCGGGCACTGGCCACGTCCCAGGCGTTGGGCAGCACCAGCGGGGTGGTCCCGTGGTGCAGGGCGTGCAGGAGTCGGGCTCGGGCGACGAGTTCGTTCGTGCTGTTCATGGTCGGAGTCCATCACGCGCCCACGGCTCCGACTGGCGGCATTCGGACATCACCGTGGCGGGCGCGCGCGGCGGCCGAAAAGAATCGTTCGCGGGTTCGTATTGGCGGGCGATCCGTTGGGCATATTCCCCGTCGTGGCAAAGACGCAACCGGGGGCCGCGGCCCAACTACCGAAAGCACGTTGGCGGTTGATCGGCCCCGGCCTGGTGGTCGCGGCCACCGGGGTCGGCGCGGGCGACCTGGTCGCGACGGCCGTCGCCGGCAGCAGATACGGCTACACGCTGCTGTGGGCGGCGGTGCTCGGCTGCCTGATCAAGATCTCACTGGCCGAGGCGACCGGCCGCTGGCATCTGGCCACCGACACCACCATCTTCGACGGCTGGCGCTCGCTCGGCCGGTGGACCACGGTCTACTTCGGCGGCTACATCGTCATCTGGGGCTTCATCTACGGCGCCACCGCCATGTCGGCCAGCGGGCTGCCGTTGGTCGCGCTCTTCCCCGACGGACCCGACCTGCGCACCTGGGGCATCCTCTCCGGGCTGCTCGGCCTCGCCTGCGTCTGGTTCAACCGCTACGCGGTGGTCGAGAAGCTGATGATGGTCTTCGTCGGCGTGATGTTCGTGGTGGTCGTCGGCATCGCCATCCGCGTCGCGCCCGACACCGGCGCCATGGTCGCCGGCCTCTGGCCCACCCTGCCGGACGGCTCCGTGCTCTACACGCTCGGCCTGATCGGCGGCGTCGGCGGCACCATCACGCTGGCCGCCTACGGCTACTGGGTGACGGCCAAGGGCTGGCGGGGCCCGGCCTGGATGCCGATGATGCGGCTCGACAACCGGGTGGCCTACGCCACCACCGGCCTCTTCGTCGTCGCGATGCTCGTCATCGGCGCGGAACTGCTGCACGCCGCCGAGGTCTCGCTGACCCAGGGCGACCGGGGACTGCTCGACGTGGGCGCGGTCCTCGAGGACCGCTTCGGGAGCCTCACCGCCAACCTGTTCCTGATCGGCTTCTTCGCCGCGTCCTTCAGCTCGGTCATCGGCGTCTGGCACGGCGTGAGCCTGCTGTTCACCGACTTCGTCAGCCGCCTCCGCCCCGCCGCCGTCCCGGCCGGCGACCCCGAGCGCTCCTGGCCGTTCCGCGCCTACCTGGTGTGGCTCACCTTCCCGCCGATGGCCCTGCTCTGGCTCGACCAGCCGATCGGCCTGATCATCACCTACGGCGTGCTCGGCGCGTTCTTCATGCCGTTCCTCGCCCTGACCCTGCTCTGGCTGCTCAACACCGACCGCGTCCCCCGCGAATGGCGCAACGGCCCGATCAGCAACGTGATGCTCTTCGGCGCCGGCGTGATGTTCCTGATCCTCTGCGTCCAGCAGGTCCGCGACCTGCCGTGGTGACGGTCATCCCATCCGGCTGGTGTCCAACTCCAGGTCGAACGGCGCGGGCAGCGGCATCGGGACGCCGAACGGCAACGGCCCGTGTGCGTGCGCATACCCCGACCCGCCGGGCCGGCTGAAGAGGGTGCAGGCCCGTACCTCCAGGTCCACCAGGAGGTACAGCGGCGCACCGTACTCCGCGTAGCGCCGTCGTTTGACGGCGCGCGCGGCCTCGCCGCCGAACTTCGACGCGACTTCGGCGATCAGTGAGGTCTGGCTCGGAAGCAGTGTTCCCGCCGTCTCCGCGAGGTGTTGTGGCACGACCGCCATCCGAGGCACGAACAAGTTGAGCGAGCCGGGCAGGTCGAGATCGCCGGAGCCCGCCAGCCACCCGGTTCGTTCCAACACCGACAGCAGCTGCTTCTTGATCCGGCCGACGGCCAGCTCGCCCGCCCAACATCTGTGCACCGGCTCGATCAGCCCCCTCCACGAGTTCGACGGCATCGAACCGGACGTGCTTGAGGGCGTACTTCAGGGCCGCCTCCGGATCGGGGGCGACGTATCGCTCCCCCGGCGCTGTCTGATCGCTGATGGTTCCTCCCACATGAGCGGTCCGTCGCGTCGCGTGCTCGTCACCTGCTTACGCCGAGTCGCTCCCGTCTCGCCCCGCGCGCCGACATTTCTTACCCGAACGAGCACCCAGCCCCGCGCCTCGTTGACAGATAATCGGTACGCGTCCGGCACGGTCGCCGTCAGGATGGCCGCATGACCTGGACGCTCACCGAAGACCTCGACGCCTTTCTCGGCACGGCCGGCCCCTTCCTGCACGCCAGGCCCGCCGAGAACACCGTGTTCCTGACCGTCACCGACACCCTCCGGGCCGCCGGGCTCGACATGTACGGGGACCTGCCGCCCCGGTTCGGGTGGTGGCGGGACGGCGCGGGGGAGGTGGCGGCGGTGTGGTTGCGGACGCCGCCGTGGCCGGTCAACGTCAGCCGGGCGCCCGACGAGGCGGTCGAGGCGCTGGCCGCACTGCTGGCGGTGGAGGGCGACGCGGCGCCGACCGAGGTGTTCCTGCCGCGCCCGGAGGACGAGGCGTTCGCGCGGGCCTGGCAGTCGCACGCCGGTCGGCGGCCCACCGTCCGTCACGAGACCCGGCTGTACCGGCTGGCCGAGTTGAGCCCGCCGCAGGCGCCGCCGGCCGGCCGGAGCCGGACCGCAACCGCGGCCGACCGGGCGCTGCTGATCGACTGGACCCGCGGCTTCCTGCGCGACGTCGGCGACGACGTCCCCGGCGACCGGGCGGTCGTCGCGCTCGTCGACGACCGGCTCTCGCACCGGGGCATCGAGGTCTGGGAGGAGGCGGACGGCACGCCCGTCGCCATGGCGCAGCTCACCCGGCTGGTCGCCGGCCAGGCCAGGGTCGCCAACGTCTACACCCCGCCGGCGCACCGCGGCCGCGGCTACGCCTCGGTGCTGACCGCCGCGGTCAGCGGGCGCGCCCGGCAGGCCGGGGCCCGGGAGGTGGTGCTCTTCACCGACCTCGCCAACCCCACCAGCAACGCCATCTACCAGCGCATCGGCTACCGCCCCGTGCTCGACCGGGTCACCCTGGCGCTGTAGCGCGACCCGGCGCCGTGGTTACCGCGGTCGGCGCCGGGCAACCCCTACAGTCGGGCCATGGCACGCACCCGGCTCTACCGCGGTGGCTCCCTGGTGCGGGAGGACTTCCCGGTAGGTGACATCCCCGAGTACCTGGCCGAGGCCGGCTCGGTGGTCTGGCTGGACCTCTACCGGCCGGAGCCGGAGGTGCTCGACCGGGTCGGGCGCGAGTTCGGCATCCACGAGCTGGCCCTGGAGGACGCCGGCAAGGAGGGGCAGCGGCCGAAGATCGACCGGTACCGGGCGCACGAGTTCCTGAGCGCCTACGGCGTCACCATGGACCAGCGGAGCGGCGAGCTGGTGATGAGCGAGCTGGCCGTCTTCGTCACCCCCCAGGCCCTCATCACCGTCCGCAAGGACGACGGCATCCACATCGACGACGTGCTGTCCCGCTGGGACGACGCCCCGGAACTCACGGCGCAGGGCGTCGGATTCCTGCTCCACGGCCTGCTCGACCATCTGGTCGACGGCTACTTCGTCGCCGTCCAGCGGCTCGACGACAGCATCGAGGACCTGGAGGACCAGCTCTTCGCCGAGGGGGCCACGGTGGTGCGGCAGGTCCAGCGGCGCGCCTACGAGCTACGGAAGTCGCTCGTCGAGTTCCGCCGCGTGGTGCTGCCCATGCGCGAGGTGGTGAACACGCTGATGCGCCCCACCCTGCACGTCGTCTCGGAACCGTTGGTCCCCTACTACCAGGACGTCTACGACCACGTGCTGCGGGCCACCGAGTGGACCGAGTCGCTCAGGGACCTGGTCGGCTCCGTGATGGAGACCAACCTGTCCATCCAGGCCAACCGGATGAACGAGATCATGAAGCAGGTGACGAGCTGGGCGGCGATCATCGCCGTGCCCACCGCCATCACCGGCTTCTACGGCCAGAACCTGCCGTTCCCCGGCTTCGGCGACCACGTCGGACTGCTGTCCTCCTCCGCCCTCATCGTGGTCGCCACCGTCCTGTTGTTCTTCGCCTTCAGACGGCAGGACTGGCTGTGATCCGGGCGATACCGGCGGGTCAGGAGACGAAGGGCGCGGCGGCCAGGTAGGGCAGGCTGCCGGCCAGCACGCCGGCGAAGACGACGGTGGCCGTCATCGTGCCGGTGCCGTCCCTGAGGCGGGCGACAAGGCCGGTGGCCACCAGGCCGAGCGCGCCGATGAACAGCTCGTAGATGGCGAAGAGGGGCGAGGCGAGCACGGCGAGCACCAGTGTGGTGGTGAAGAGCACCAGCGTCCGCCGCGAGGTCCTGCTGTCCAGCCTGTTGTCCAGCGCCTGGTCCATGACGGAACTCCTCTGCACAGCCGGGGTGTTGACCGGTTCTGCGATCACTGTCCCCCGGATTGGGCCGTCTCATGCCGTCTGTCGAAGATGAGCGAACTGGCAAGAGAAGGTGATCGCCTCGTGTCCTTCCCTGGCAACTTCCTGTCATGCGTGGGAAGGGAGACGAATATTCGCCCACTGGCGTGTCCATGTCATATCAGCGAGGATGGTCTCGCTCGATCGCTCAATGTCATGTACGAGTCATCAGTCAGTGTTCCCCGAAGGGAGTCCACCCATGGCCTGTTCGAGCACCGCTCTCTGGGCCGGAGAGACCACCTGGTTCTGTTGCGGCGCCTCCTGGGGCCCCTGCGGTTCCGCCGGCGGCGGCGCCTGCGGCAACTGTCAGTCCAGCGGCAACCAGGGCGCCTGGCCCAACGCCTCCCAGGCGTGCTGGGACATCACCCGACCCGACCTGTGCGGCGAGAGCGGCATCGCGCGCCGCGGCTGCGGCTCCGTGATGAACGTCAGACACCAGTGCACCGGCGCCACCGTCTGCATCACCATCACCGACTGCGGCCCTCGCACCCGCAGCTTCTGCGGCGAGCAGGTGTGCTGCGGCGGCACCTGCCGGATCAACCGGGTCCTCGACCTCACCCCGGCCGCGTTCTCGGCCATCGGCAGCCTCAGCTCGGGCGTGCTGCCCGTCGTCATCACCGAGTAGGGAGAAGGGACGCCCGATGTCATCGTCACCACGCGGCACGTCATCGCACGGCACCCCCTCGCCCCGCCGACTCGGCCGGCGCGGCTTCCTCGGCTCCGCGGCGATCGGCGGCGCCACCATCGTGGGCGCCTCGGCGCTCGGCGCGCTCGACGCCGACGCGGCCTTCGCCGCGCCGGGCCCCTCGCTCGATCCGGCGGTCACCGGCGTCTTCGCCGAGGGCCGGATCGGCGCCATCCGCGGTGGCATGCTGCACGTCGCGGGATCGCTCGGCGAGACGCACCGGATCCAGCTCACCAACGCCACCAGCGTCTGGAAGGTGCGCCCCACTGTCGTGGACGCCATCGAGGTCGGCGACGGTCTCTACGCGCGTGGCGTGCGCATGCCCGACGGCTCGATCGCCGCCGACGCCGTCTGGGTCAACATCGTCAACCTCTACACCGAGATTCGTGGCCTGACGAAAGACCGGATCCACCTCAGCCACCACGACCACGAACTCGTCGGCCGGGTCGTCCCCGAGACCGCCGCCTCCTACGCGGGCGGCGCGCTCACCGCCGACCTGACGAGGCTGCGCATCGGGCAGCCGGCCCAGGTGCTCGGCGCCTGGCGGCCGAGCGACGGCTCGGTCGACGTGGTCCGCGTCACCGTCGGCCACTGAGGGAAGGAACGGGTCATGCCCCTGAGTTCCCTCGCGGCCGCGCTGTGCGCGCCGCTGCTCGGCGCCCTGCTCGCCTGGACCGGCGCGGCCAAGCTGTCCAGCCGCCGGCTGCCGGCCCAGGCGGCCGGAACCGCCCTGCCCCGACTGGTCCGTGGCCCGCGCCGGGCGACCGCCGTGCTGCGGGCCACCGGCGCCGCCGAGGTCGCGCTCGCGGCCGGGCTGCTCCTCGCGCCCACGCACCCGCTGCCGGGCGTCGGCACCGCCCTGCTGGGCGCTGGCTTCGTCGGTTACCTGGCGCTGGCGAAGCGGGTGGCGCCGGAGTCGTCCTGCGGCTGCGCGGCCACCGACCAGGCGCCATCTCCTGGCACTCCTTCGCCAGGGCCGGCGCCGTGGCGCTGGGCGGCGTCGGCGCCGCCTCGGCGGACACCCGGTGGTGGACGGCGGTCGCCGAACGCCCGTGGGCCGCCGCGGTGTTCCTCGCGTTCGGGGCCGTCGCCCTCGGCTGGCTCTCGACCGGTCCCGGGCGCGGCTGGCGGCCGGTGCTCGCCCGGCTGCGGCTGCGGATGTTCGGCAACCCGCTCGCGGCGACCGCGACCGCGGGCGGTGACGGAGGCCCGGTGCCGGTGGCGGCCTCCGTCGAGCTGCTTGAGCGCTCGCGGGCCTGGGAGACGGCCGTACCGCTGATCAGGTCAGGACTGCTCGAACACTGGGAGGAAGACGGCTGGCGGATCCTGCACTACGCCGGCGCCCGCCACGACGCCGGCTGTGACTGCGAGCGCCCGGTCTCGGTCGTCTTCGCCCTGGACGCCACGGCCGACCTCGACCGGCCGCTCGGCCAGGCGATCCGGGTCAGCGTGGTGGACCAGGAGACGGAACGGGTACTCACCGCCGAACTCCTCGGCCGGTGACGGGGCGGTCGGGCCCGACCGGGCCCGACCGCGTCGGTCCCTGCCGGCTCAGATGTCGCGGAAGAGACCACGCGGTCTTCTGACCTGCGACGTGAGCGTCGATGGGCCGTTGGCGTGTGCGTATGCCCTTCAGGTCTGATGCGGCCGAAAGCCCCAGAGAACTCCCACGGCCCGGCCGCCCTCTTGAGCTGTGATCGCTCGGCCTCGCGTCCCGGGAGGAGGTGACTCCCCGTGTATCCCAGGCGTTGCTCCTCGATCGGCTTGGGGGATGCCGAGCGTGGCCTCGACGGCAGGGGCAAAGCGCCGGTGTCCGCTGCACCGCAACAGCCTCGATCATGAGCGCCGACAGCCCGGAAAACACCCTCCCACGAGGGAGTTGACCTCTTGCGTGCGATGTCAACGATCCCGCCCTGTCGACGGTCGGTGGCAAGCACCGCGATCGCCTGAGAGGGCTTGTGGAGAGCCGGATGCCCGGACAACTGGCACGTCAGGTGTGCGCTGTGAGGCACTTCGTGGTATTTCCGACTCAGTCGGGAGGAACTTGGAGGACCTATGGCGACAGGCATTGTGCGAAAGCTGTTTTGCGAGAGGCCATGAGAACGAGATCAGGGGTAAACCGGACATGTCCGGCGGGGGGCTCCGGTCTCTCAGAACTACTCATGTGTGAGAGTCGCGGACCTCGTACATCAGCGTCCGTCCTCGAAGCGCTCGACCAGGTCTGGCGACATCTGTGTCGGGGGCGCGGGGTTGATGGCCGATCACGTCGTACTGGTGCGACTCGTACCTACTTGTGGTCTCCATTTTGTTCTTGTTCGGGCCGCCGCCTTTCCTCCCGGCGAGCCGGTCATCGTCTCGACCGGCCCTGGCTCGGTGCGTCGGTCGGGGCTGCGGCCGCCACAGGCTGCCAACGCTTGACCGCGGAGGGCAGCCCCAGCCGTGTGCGCGGATCGCGGAAGAGGACGGTCCAGTCATCGCCTCAGTGTCCGTCGCGGACTACCGCTACCCCGCCGACCCAGTTCGTGATGCCCGCCGGCCCGCGTCGGGCCGAAGCGAGAACGCTGGCCGGTCGACCGAGGGTGTCGCCCTGCTCCACCTCGATCGCGACCGTCTGTGCCCCTGTCGTGTCGAGCAGGTGGGCGGCCAGGCAGGTTGTGCTGTTGGCGTTGGCGATGTCCTCGGGGACGCCGATCGACGGGGCGAACATCCGAGCGGCTGCCGGGCCGTGCCGGTCCGGGATCGAGTAGGCGTAGCAGCCCAACATGCCGTAGTGGTCGCAGGCGGCACGTAGCAGGGCGAAGTCTGGGGAGAGGTCGGCCAACGCGGCGCGCGATCGGACTGGCAGGAGAAGCCTCGGCCGCCCATTCGAGGCCACGCGGGCGTTGCCGACGACGGCTTCGTCAGCCAGGCCGAGGCCGGCTGTGACCGCCCTTAGCTCGGGTGCCTGGGCGACGCGCAGGTTCACCGGGCCCGGGTCGAACGACGCTGTCACGCTGTCGCGGTTTCGGATGGCCCAGCCTTCGAAGCTGCGGCTCGTCGTACACAGCACGGCGCGGTGGTCGCTGCCGCCTTCGCGTACGGCGAGCAGCGCCAGGGCCGCGACGGTGCCGTGGCCGCAGGCAGGCAGTTCGCCTTCGGCGGTGAAGAACCGGAGCGAATACGAGGGACGGCCGCGCTCAACTCCGGTGGCACGGATGAAGACGGCGTGCGAAGTGCCCAGTTCCCCGGGAACGCGGCATCGCTCCTCGTCGGTGAACGATGCTTCGTCGAGAACAGCGGTCGGGCTGCCGCCCCGGCCCTGCCGCTGACACGCGTCAATGACCACTACCTCGGGCAAGGCACCGGGGCGGTCGTCAGCAGCATCGTCAGGTCCAGCGCGGGCGCGCTGTGCGTCAACGCGCCGACAGAGATGAGGTCGACTCCCGTCTCGGCGATGGCGCGGACGCTTTCCAGACGGACGGTGCCCGAGGCCTCCAGCAGGATCCGGGAGGTGTCGGCACGCTCGGCCCGGATTTTCACGACCCTTTCGATGTCGGCCACCGGCATGTTGTCGAGCATGATCCAGCGGGCCCCGGCATCGAGGGCCTCAACGGCCTGCGCCACGGTCTGCACCTCGACATCGGTCTCCACCTTCTGCCCGGTGCGCGCCATCCCGCGCCGGACCGCGTCGATCGCGGTGGTCACGCCGCCTGCCGCGGCGATGTGGTTCTCCTTGAGCAGGACCATCGCCGCGAGGTTGAGCCGGTGGTTGCGGCCGCCACCGTCGGTCACCGCGTACTTGTCCAGGGCGCGCAGGCCCGGCGCCGTCTTGCGGGTGTCCAGGATGCGCGCCTCGGTCCCGGCCACGGCCTGGACGTAGCGGTCGGTGAGCGTCGCGATGCCGCACATGCGCTGCAGGAAGTTCAGCGCCGTACGCTCCCCGGTGATCAGGCTGCGTGCCGAGCCGGACAGGCGCACCAGGACATCGTCGCCGGTCAGCCGGGCGCCGTCGGGGACGAGTGCTTCCACTGTGACCTCGGGGTCGACCTGGGCGAAGACCTCGGCGACCACGGGGAGACCGCTGGCGATGCCGCATTGCCGGGCGTGGATCTCGGCCACGGCCGCCAGGCCTTCGGGAACGCTCCACGCAGTGGTGATGTCCTGGCCCGACTCATCCTCGGCCAGGGCAGCGGCGACGGCGGTTCACGCCGCCTGTGAGGGGAACTCTGTCATGGTCCGTGGTCTCCAGTCCTGTGGTTACGGGCCGGAAATCTGAGGTGTCCCGCGCGGGGACCGCTGTCAGAACCGGTTGCGCTGGCACCCTCGGCGGCAGTGGGCGGGGCGTCGGCAAGCTCGGCAGCCCACCGCTGCGACCACTCGGTGACCGAACGCAGGGCGTCGCGGGCGTCGTGGCCGAGCGGGGTGAGGGTGTGGCTGCCGTTGCACAGCACCTCGGCGAGTCGAGCCTCTTGGAGCTCTGTGAGCCTTCACCGAAGATCCGACTGGACCTCGGTCAGTCGATGCCTTCGATGATGCGGAAGTCGCGCTCGAAGCCGTCGGGGAGGGCCAGCAGCGCTTTCTGGTATGCCTCGCTCTCGTATGCCGCGACGGCCTGTTCAAAGCTGTCGAACTCGATCAGAACGACGCGTTGCGTGATTCCGGCCTCGTGGGCGACGACTCGACCGCCACGGGACGGGATCCGGGACAGGACGCGCCCGCCCCCAGCCTGGACAGCCGGACCGGCCAGCTTGTCGTAGGCAGTCAGCTCCTCATTGTCGGAAATGGCGGGGTAGACACTTACCCAGTAGCCCTTAGCCATGGAAACCTCCTGTGTTGGGCCGGACACGTCCGACTTCGAATTGACACTCAGATCGATCGACCCCGACGACGGGTACTGCGGTCAGCGGAATCGTCATATGCGCAGGTTAGGGCTCGATGCGCGGTCGAGGGAAAGACCGGTACGGGCTAGACTCAGAATGGATCGTTATCAATCGGCAGGGGGGCACGTGGCGCCGGATACGGCGAGCCTGCGGTACTTTCTGGTGCTGGCGCAGGAGTTGAACTTCACCCGCGCGGCCGCACGGATCGGTATCGCACAGCCCGCGCTCAGCGCCCGGATGCGCCGACTGGAGGCGGAACTCGGTACGGCCCTACTGGTCCGCAACACGCGTAGCGTCGTATTGACCACGGCAGGTGCGGCTTTGGCGGAGTCCGCGCCGCCCGCGCTGGCGGCGCTGGACCGGGCATGGGACACCGCCCGGAGCGCGGCAGCCGGTGAACTGGGCACGCTGCGCATCGGCTACAGCCTCAGCGCCGGGGCCGAGACGGCACCGGCCCTCGTGGACAGACTGATTCGCGGCAACAGCGGACTCGAGGTCGGCGCGGTCCCGATGGCGACACCGGAGATCTCCCCCGCGGTCGCCGACGGCCGCATCGATGCCGGGATCACCCGCGGTGAACAGCCGGGCCGTGGCGTGCGCCGGTTCCTGCTGCGGCGTATGCGCGTCGGGGTCCAACTAGCGCGGCACCATCCGCTGGCCGAACACCCGGAGATCGAGATCGCCGACGCGGCCGCGTATCCGCTGCGACTCCCGGACCGTGCGGCCAACCCCGTGATCCACGATCAGCTGTCCGCGCTGTTCCGAGACACCCGATCACACCCCCGATTCCACACGCCCGCAGTCTCTTTCGACATGTCCCAGCGCGACCTGCGCGACGGGCTCACCCTCGCCCCGGCCGGAGAAGCCGCGGCCACGGCACAACCGGCCGGTCTCACCTGGCGACCACTGCGGGGCGCGCCTAGCCTGACGATCCACCTGGTCCTTCCACGCGAGCAGTCGCCGCTACACCGCCGCATCCGTGCCGTCGCCAAAACCCTGGCGCACGAGCTGCACTGGCTGCCGGACTGACGCCCAAGAGGTCAAGCGAGACGGACGCCTGCGGTGGCGAGGCCGAAGACCTTGCGCCCGGCGGACTTCGCGGTGATGACGACGACGGTCTTGCTGAATGTCCAACACGACCTCGCCATGCCGGCGGATCAGCATCCGATGAGGGCCCCGGGTCCGGTCCGAGTTGTACATCGCGGCGACGTCCTCGCCCAGCCCGAGATATCGGCGGATACCGCGCTTCGATCCGAGAAGGGACTGGCCGGGCTGGATGAGCACCGGGTCCGCCGCTACCCCTCGTGGGCCCGCTGGGTCACCCTCGCGATGCTGGCCCACGCCTTCCTCGCCGTCGTGCAACGAGACCTGCCGCCTGTTCATCGCGCTCGTCGTCCGGCCCGTCCGCGACGCCGCCCACCGGCTTGGCTGGTTCGACTGGCGCCGCCGCCAGGCACCATCACGCACCAGTCACTGCCGACGGCAAGCCGCATCCCAGTGCTCAGCCCGGAGGACATCGACGTTCGGCGCCAGGTCGAAGTGGTGCGGGCGAAGCTGTGCTTTGCCCCGCCGAAGGGGGCGCAAGGTCCGCGATGTGCCTCTGCCGCCGAGCGTGGCCGATGCCCTCCGGCGGCACATGGAGGCATTCGTGCCGGTACGCGTCACACTGCCTCGGGAGGACCCCAGTCCTCCCAAGACGGCGGTGGAGGCCAAGCGCCGGCGGCCCAGGTCGTACGCACTCCTGGTGACCGGCCGGGAGCGACGGGCGATCAACCGGAACTACTTCAACCCGCACGTCTGGAAGCCCGCCCTGGCCGAGTCCGGTGTGATCGCGCCCCTGAAGCAGGACGTCCGGGGCGGTCCTCGCGTCTGGGAACCGTCCTCCGAGCACGGATTTCACGCCCTGCGACACTTCTACGCGTCCGAGCAACTGGAAGCCGGCGAGTCGATCGTGTCTCTGGCCCAGTGGCTCGGCCACGCCGACCCGGGGTTTACGCTCCGTGTGTATGCGCACTTCCTGCCTCGCGCGGGGGCACGGGGAGCGGCCGCCATCGATGCGGTCTTCGGCCGTGACCTGAACGGCCCGGGTGCGGCGGAAACTCCCAGAGCACTCCCACAGGCAGCGACGCACCCCCACCGGTCCCGCGTTTCCGCAGGCCGGCGTGGGTGCGTCGAAGGGGCTCTGTCAGATGTCGCGGAAGGTCTCGATCTGCGCGCCCACCGAGTTCAGCCGCTCGGCCAGGTCCTCGTAACCACGGTTGATCACGTAGACGTTGCGCAGCACCGAGGTGCCCTCGGCGGCCATCATCGCCAGCAGCACCACCACGGCGGGCCGCAGTGCCGGCGGGCACATCATCTCGGCCGCCCGCCACCGCGTCGGACCCTCCACCAGCACCCGGTGCGGGTCGAGCAACTGGAGCCGGCCGCCGAGCCGGTTGAGGTCGGTGAGGTAGATGGCACGGTTGTCGTAGACCCAGTCGTGGATCAGCGTCGAGCCGTGCGCCGTGGCCGCGATCGCGGCGAAGAACGGCGCGTTGTCGATGTTGAGGCCGGGGAACGGCATCGGGTGGATCTTGTCGATCGGCGCCTCCAGCTTGGAGGGCCGCACGGTCAGGTCGGCCAGCCGGGTGCGGCCGTTGTCCGCCCGGTACTCGGCGCCCAGGTCGTGGTCAAGACCCATGCCCTCGAGCACCGCGAGCTCGATCTCCAGGAACTCCAGCGGCACCCGACGGATCGTCAGCTCGGACTCGGTGACGACGGCCGCCGCGATCAGGCTCATCGCCTCGACCGGGTCCTCGGAGGGCGAGTAGTCCACGTCCCGGTCGATCTCCGGAACGCCGTGCACGGTGAGCGTGGTGGTGCCCACGCCCTCGATCCGCACCCCCAGCTGCTCCAGGAAGAAGCACAGGTCCTGGACCATGTAGTTGGACGAGGCGTTGCGGATGACGGTGACCCCGTCGTGCCGGGCGGCGGCCAGCAGCGCGTTCTCCGTGACGGTGTCGCCGCGCTCGGTCAGCACGATCGGCCGCTCGGGTGAGACGCCCTGGGTGACGGTGGCGTGGTACATGCCCTCGGTGGCGGTGACCTCGAGGCCGAACCGGCGCAGCGCCATCATGTGCGGCTCGACGGTGCGGGTGCCCAGGTCGCAGCCGCCCGCGTAGGGGATCCTGAAGCGGTCCATGCGGTGCAGCAGCGGGCCGAGGAACATGATGATGCTGCGGGTGCGGAGCGCGGCCTCCTTGTCGATGGCGTCGAGGTCGAGCTCGGCCGGCGGCACGATCTCCAGGTCGGCGCCCTCGTTGATCCAACGGGTGCGCACCCCGATCGAGTTGAGCACCTCCAGGATCCGGAAGACCTCCTCGATCCTGGCCACCCGGCGCAGCACGGTGCGGCCCGAGTTGAGCAGGCTGGCGCAGAGCAGGGCGACGCACGCGTTCTTGCTCGTCTTGACGTCGATGGCGCCGCTCAACCGGCGCCCGCCGACCACCCGGAGATGCATCGGGCCCGCATAACCGAGCGAGACGATCTCACTGTCCAGGGCCTCACCGATGCGGGCGATCATCTCAAGGCTGATGTTCTGGTTCCCGCGCTCGATGCGGTTGACCGCGCTCTGACTGGTACCGAGCGCCTCCGCGAGCTGGAGTTGTGTCCAGCCGCGATGCTGACGTGCGTCCCGGATGAGCTGTCCGATCCGGGCGAGGTAGTCGTCGATCATACGCACGAGCGTATCTCACATATGAGATGTCGCTCGCCAGGGTGGGCCGTTCGAGTGAGTCGCCGTTCGAACGGGTAAGCTCCACTTGTTCGCATGGAATGCGAACAACTCCGAGGCTACGGGGAGGGGACCCTCATGACCACCGCACGTCGAGTCGCCCTGGTCGCGGTGCCGTTCGGCACGGCGACCGCGGGATACGTCGGCATCTTCCTGGCGCGGTACGACCGGCTGCCCGAGCGGATCGCCACCCACTTCGGCGGGGGCGGCGAGGCCGACGACTTCATGGGCCGGGCGACCGCGCTCTGGTTCGGCGGCGGCCTGCTGCTCGGGCTCGGGCTGCTGTTCACGCTGTCGCTGCTCCGCCCCGGCGGGGCGGCGGGGCGGCGCCTGACCACGGCGCTCGGCGCCGGCCTCGCCGTCACCCTGGGGTATCCGCTGATCGCGACCGTGCTGGTCAACTCGGACCTCGGTGACCCCGCCGAGGCGCGGCTGCCGATGTGGCACCTGGCGGTGCTGCTGCCAGCGGCGGCGGTGGTCGGGTGGCTCGCCTGGTGGGCGGCCGGGGCCGACCCGGGGCGGGCCACCGAGCGGCCGGTCGCCGCCCTGTCGCTGGCCGACGGCGAGGCCGCGGCCTGGAGCCGGACGGCCGCCTCCGGCGCGCTGCTCGCGGCGGCGGGCCTCGGGCTCGGCGTCGGGGTGCTCGTCGCGCTCTTCGCTTCCCTTCCGGCAGGGCTCGTGGCGCTCGCCGTCGCCCTGCTGTGCGCCGCGTTCGCCGGTGTGCGGGTCACGGTCGACCGCCGGGGGATCGCCGTCCGTTCCGTGCTGCTGCCGCGGCCCAGGATCGTCGTCCCGCTGCGGGCCGTCGCGGGCGCCGCCAGCGTGCGGGTCGACGCCGTGGGAGACTTCGGCGGTTGGGGCTATCGCATACGCCCGGGGAGGCGCGGGGTCGTGCTGCGTTCGGGAGAGGCGCTGTCGGCGCGGCTGAGCGGCGGGCGCGAGTTCGTCGTCACCGTCGACGACTCGGTCACCGCCGCCGCCCTCCTCAATGGGCTCGTCGAGCGTCGGTCACGGGAGCGCGACTGAGATGTTGTTCCGGGTGGTTCCGGGATCGCCCGTGCCGCTGGGCGAGCAGATAGCCGCCTGCGTGCGCGGCGCCATCGCCGAGGGTGCGGCGAGTCCGGGGGAGCGGCTGCCGCCGGCCCGCGAGGTCGCCGCCTCGCTCGGCGTCAACGTGCACACGGTGCTGCGCGGTTACCAAAGGCTGCGCGACGAGGGTCTGATCGAGCTGCGGCGCGGCCGGGGCGCGGTGGTCACCGCCGCGCCGGGCGCCGCCCGGCTCTCCGAGCGGATCCAGGCGGCGGTCGCCCAGGCCCGCGAGCTGGGCCTGACGGACGAGGAGTTCCTGGCCCTTGTCCGGGCGGGTCTGGCCGCCGCGACGGCGCCCGCTGCGCCCTTCGCGCGGTGATGTACTAGAGTTATCTCGACATCGAGATATCTGGTCACGGCGCAGTACGTGTCGACCGCCCGCTCGGCGGCTTACTTAGGGTCACCTTACCAAGCCTCGTCGGGACGCGAACGGCAGCATTGCGGCAGAACGCGCGAATACCTGTGTTGAAGGAGACAGTCGTGTCGGCGAACAGCTTCGACGCCCGCGGTACGTTGCGGGTGGGCGACGAGTCGTACGAGATCTTCCGGCTGGACAAGGTGGCGGGCTCGGCCCGGCTGCCGTACAGCCTCAAGGTGCTGCTCGAGAACCTGCTCCGCACCGAGGACGGGGCCAACATCACCGCGGACCACATCCGCGCCCTCGGCGAGTGGGACGCCTCCGCGCAGCCCAGCCAGGAGATCCAGTTCACCCCCGCCCGGGTGATCATGCAGGACTTCACCGGCGTGCCCTGCGTGGTCGACCTCGCCACCATGCGCGAGGCCGTGCGGGACCTGGGCGGCGACCCGGCGCGCATCAACCCGCTCGCCCCGGCCGAGTTGGTCATCGACCACTCCGTCATCGCCGACAAGTTCGGCACGCCCAACGCCTTCCAGCAGAACGTCGAGCTCGAGTACGGCCGCAACCGCGAGCGCTACCAGTTCCTGCGCTGGGGCCAGACCGCCTTCGACGAGTTCAAGGTCGTCCCGCCCGGCACCGGCATCGTCCACCAGGTCAACATCGAGCACCTGGCCCGCACCGTCATGGTCCGAGGTGGCCAGGCGTACCCCGACACCCTGGTCGGCACCGACTCCCACACCACCATGGTCAACGGCCTCGGCGTGCTCGGCTGGGGCGTCGGCGGTATCGAGGCCGAGGCCGCCATGCTCGGCCAGCCGGTCTCCATGCTGATCCCGCGGGTCGTCGGCTTCAAGCTCACCGGCGAGCTGCCCACCGGCACCACCGCCACCGACCTGGTGCTCACCATCACCGAGATGCTGCGCAAGCACGGCGTGGTCGGCAAGTTCGTCGAGTTCTACGGCGAGGGCGTGTCCTCGATCCCGCTGGCCAACCGCGCCACCATCGGCAACATGTCGCCGGAGTTCGGCTCCACCGCCGCCATCTTCCCGATCGACGCCGAGACCATCAGCTACCTCAGGCTGACCGGCCGCGACGCCCAGCAGCTCGCGCTCGTCGAGGCGTATGCCAAGGAGCAGGGCCTCTGGCTCGACCCGGCGGCCGAGCCCGACTTCTCCGAGTACCTGGAGCTCGACCTCGCCACCGTCGTGCCGTCCATCGCCGGCCCGAAGCGCCCCCAGGACCGGATCGCGCTCGCCGACGCCAAGGCGAAGTTCAGCGACGACGTGCGCGCCTACGTGCCCGCGACCGACATCGACGAGGCCGGCAAGGAGTCCTTCCCCGCCTCCGACGCGCCGGCCGTCAGCAACAGCGCGCCCAGCAGGCCGGTCACCGTCACCGCCGCCGACGGCACCACCTTCGAGCTCGACCACGGCGCCGTCACCGTCGCCGCCATCACCTCCTGCACCAACACCTCCAACCCCTCCGTCATGGTGGGCGCGGCGCTGCTGGCCAAGAAGGCGGTGGAGCGCGGCCTGACCCGCAAGCCCTGGGTCAAGACCACCCTGGCGCCCGGCTCCAAGGTCGTCATGGACTACTACGACCGTGCCGGCCTCACCCCCTACCTGGACAAGCTCGGCTTCAACCTCGTCGGCTACGGCTGCACCACCTGCATCGGTAACTCGGGCCCGCTGCCCGAGGAGATCTCCCAGGCCGTCAACGACAACGACCTGGCCGTGGTCTCCGTGCTCTCCGGCAACCGCAACTTCGAGGGCCGGATCAACCCCGACGTCAAGATGAACTACCTGGCGTCCCCGCCGCTGGTCGTCGCCTACGCCATCGCCGGCTCGATGAAGATCGACATCACCACCGAGCCGCTGGGCCTCGACCCCGACGGCAAGCCGGTCTACCTCCGCGACGTCTGGCCCTCCGAGCAGGAGATCGAGCAGGTCGTCGCCTCGGCCATCGGCCAGGAGATGTTCGGCCAGAGCTACTCCGACGTCTTCGCCGGCGACGCCCAGTGGAACGCGCTGTCGATCCCGACCGGCTCGACCTTCGAGTGGGACCCCGAGTCCACCTACGTCCGCAAGCCCCCGTACTTCGAGGGCATGACCATGGACCCGGAGCCGGTCGCCGACATCAGCGGCGCCCGGGTGCTCGCGAAGCTGGGCGACTCGGTCACCACCGACCACATCTCGCCCGCCGGCGCCATCAAGGCCGACACCCCGGCCGGCCAGTACCTCACCGAGCACGGCGTCGCCCGGCGCGACTTCAACTCCTACGGCTCGCGGCGCGGCAACCACGAGGTCATGATCCGCGGCACCTTCGCCAACATCCGGCTGCGCAACCAGATCGCGCCCGGCACCGAGGGCGGCTACACCCGCGACTTCACCCAGGAGGGCGGGCCGGTCTCCTTCATCTACGACGCCTCCCGCAACTACGAGGCCGCGGGCGTGCCGCTGGTGGTGCTCGCCGGCAAGGAGTACGGCTCAGGATCCTCCCGCGACTGGGCGGCCAAGGGCACCGCGCTGCTCGGCGTGCGCGCCGTGATCGCCGAGTCCTACGAGCGCATCCACCGCTCCAACCTGATCGGCATGGGCGTGCTGCCGCTGCAGTTCCCCGCCGGCCAGAGCGCCGACTCGCTCGGCCTGACCGGCGAGGAGACCTTCGCCTTCCGAGGCGTCACCGCGCTCAACGACGGCGGGATCCCGGAGACCGTCAGGGTCAGCACCGACACCGGCGTGGAATTCGACGCCGTGGTGCGGATCGACACCCCCGGCGAGGCGGACTACTACCGCAACGGCGGAATCATGCAGTACGTGCTGCGCTCCCTGATCCGCAAGTAAGATCACATAAGAGCCGGGCGAGAGATCGGCCGACATAGGCACATCGGTCGCCAGAAAGGCTCAGAAAGCGGTGCCAAACGCGCGGGCCGCCCTCCGTTTCCAGCGGAGGGCGGCCCGCGTCCGTGTGTGTCCGGGAGATCTCAACTCGGAAAAGCATCAACGCGATCGAGGTACGCGATCTTCCAAGCCCGAGGCAAGTGGACTATACCTGTCGGGATCCGGGCGGCCTCCACCGTCTGATCCGTCTCGAAGGCGAGGACGTGAACATGCATTCCGGTCCATTCCTCAACCGCCGTGCCCTGATCAGAGGCTCCGCCGCCGCGGGCCTGCTCGCCGTTCCCGCGATGGGCGTGCTCACCTCCTGCGCCAGCGGCGGCGGCAGCGGCGGCGACGACGGCGGTCCCGAACGCGGGGAGACCTCCGCCGACAACCCGTTCGGCGTCAGCGCCGACGCCGACCTCGAAGTCGTCATCTTCGACGGCGGCTTCGGCGACCAGTACGCCGTCGACGCGGAGGCGCTCTACCAGCAGCGGTTCGGCACCGTCGACCACACCAAGACCCAGGAGATCCAGTCCCTGCTCCAACCCCGCATGGTGCAGGGCGATCCGCCGGACGTGATCGACAACTCCGGCGCCCAGGCGATGGACATCGCCGCCCTGATCCGCAACGAGCAGGTGCACGACCTCACCGAACTGCTCGACGCGCCCTCCCTCGACGACCCGAACGTCACCGTCCGGGACACCCTGATGCCCGGCACCGTCGAGATGGGCCAGTTCGGCACCGAGGCGGTCTACCGCCTCAACTACGCGCTGCACGTCTACGGCCAGTGGTACTCGCGCACCGCCCTGGAGCGGCTCGGCGCCGAATACCCGCAGACCTGGGACGAGATGCTGACCCTCTGCGAGGCCGCCCGCCGCGAGGGCATCGCCGGCTGGACCTACCCGGGCGTCTATCCCTACTACTTCAACTTCACCCTCTACCCGTTCATCGGCAAGATCGGCGGCATAGAGGTCCTCCAGGCCCTCGACAACCTGGAGCCCAACGCCTGGCGGCACGACGCCGTCCGCACCGCCTTCGAGGCCTACTACGAACTGACGGCCCGCGGCTACGTGCTGCGCGGCAGCCCCGGCATGACCCACGAGGAGTCCCAGACCGAGTGGACCCAGGGCCGCGCGCTGTTCATCCCCAACGGCTCCTGGGTGGAGAACGAGGCCGCGGCGACCACGCCCGACGACTTCGACATGGCCGTCGGCCCGCCCACCGGCCTCGACTCCTCCGACGCCATGCCGTTCGGCACCCTCTGGGCCGCGCCGGGCGAGCCGTTCTTCGTGCCCGCCGCCGCCGACAACGTCGCCGGCGGCCTGGAGTTCCTGCGGATCATGCTCGGCCGTGAGTCGGCACGGAACTTCACCGAGCTGGTCTCCTCGCTCACCGTCGTGCGCGGCGCCACCGAGGGCATGTCGCTGCCGCCCGGCCTCACCAGCGCCTCCGAGATCCTGGACGCCGCCGGCGACAACCTCGTCAGCTCCCGGCTGCCCGACTGGTACCGGCAGCTCAACAACGAGGAGATCGGCGGCGCCGTCGCGGCCATGATGGCCGGCGAGATCGAGCCGGACGAGGCGATCGACCGCTGCCAGCGGGCGGCCGACGCGACGGCCCAGGACGACTCCATCCAGAAGTTCCAGCACACCTGACCCGGACCAGGGGGCGGTATGAAGGACACCCCGCGGGGCCAGGAGCGCCTGACCCCTCGCGACGCACTGCTGTTCACGGTGGCGTTCCTCGTGCCGCCCCGGTTCACCCCGGACCGGGTGCGGCGCGACCGCCGCTACCGGAAGCTCGACCAACGCCGGTTCATCGCCTGGTTCCTGGCCCTGCCACTGCTGGTCTACGCGGTGTTCGTGGTCTCGCCGTTCCTCCAGGCGTTCTTCTACTCCCTCACGGACTGGACCGGTTACAGTGCCACCTACACCTTCACCGGGCTTGAGAACTACCAACGCATGCTGGAGGACGACAAGTTCTGGGAATCGCTGGTCAACAGCCTGCTGCTGCTGGTCATCGCCCCGCTGGTCACCCTCTCCCTCGGCCTCTTCCTCGCCTACATGCTCAACGTCGGCGGCCGGCGCGGCGGCGCCACCGGCGGGGTCGCCGGCGCCCGTTTCTACAAGGTCGTCTACTTCTTCCCGCAGGTGCTCTCCATCGCGGTGATCGCCATCATCTGGGCCCGGATCTACAGCCCGACCGGTCTCCTCAACGAGGGCCTGGGCGCCGTCGGCCTCGGCTCCCTGGAACGGGAGGACTGGCTGGGCGGAGACGTCGCCGTCTTGTGCGTGCTCGCCGTGCTGTGCTGGGCCTTCGTCGGCTTCTACGTGGTGCTGTTCTCCGCGGCCATGAGCTCCGTCCCCGGCGAGATCTACGAGGCCGCGCTGCTCGACGGCGCCGGACGCTCGGTGACCTTCTTCCGGATCACCCTCCCGCTGACCTGGGACACCGTCCGGACCGGCTGGATCTACATGGGTATCCAGGCGCTCGACTCCTTCGCCCTGGTGGACGTCATGGTCCCCGAACACGGCATGGACGTGCTGCCCAGCTACCTGTTCGAGAAGGCGTTCCGCGACGCCCAGGCCGGCTACGCCACCGCGATCGGCGTCGCCCTGTTCCTCGTCACCCTGGTCTTCGCCCTGCTGATGATGCTGGTCGGCCGGCGCGAACGGATCGAGTTGTAGCGCCCGTCGAAAGGAGAACCCGAACCGTGAGCGTCACCAGCACCGACCCGCGCCAGGACGGCCGGGCCGCCCCCGAGGCCGGACCCCCGGCGGGCGCCGACCTGGCCCGCCCCGGGGGCGGCACCGGCGGGGTGCTCAACGTCTTCTCCCACTCGTTCCTGGTGCTCTGGGCCCTGATGGCCGCCGGGCCCGTGATCTGGGTGGTGATCTCCAGCCTCCGCCCGCACGCCGACGTCGTCGCCGACCCCTTCGGGCTGCCGACGGAACTCCGCTGGGAGAACTTCAGCAACGCCTGGACCAACGCCGACATCGGCCGCTACGCCGTCAACTCGCTCATCGTCCTGGCGGGTTCGCTCACCGGCACGATGCTGCTCGGCTCCATGGCCGCCTACGTGTTGGCCCGCTTCAGCTTCCGCGGCAACCGGCTGATCTACCTGCTCTTCACCGGTGGGCTGATGTTCCCGGTCTTCCTCGCCCTGGTGCCGCTGTTCTTCGTGCTCAACAACTTCGGCCTGTTGAACACCCGGCAGGGCCTGATCATCGTCTACGTCGCCTACTCGCTCCCGTTCACCACCTTCTTCCTGGTCTCCTTCTTCCGCAGCCTGCCCGGCGGCGTCCAGGAGGCCGCCGCCCTCGACGGCGCCTCGCACACCAGGACCTTCTTCCAGATCATGATGCCGATGGCCAGACCAGGGCTGATCAGCATCGGGATCTTCAACTTCCTCGGCCAGTGGAACCAGTTCGTGCTGCCCCGGGTGCTCAACGTCGGCGACCCGGACGACGCGGTGCTGCCCCAGGGCCTCGCCGCGCTGATGGTCCAGCAGGGCTACGAGGGCGACTGGGGGGCGCTCTACGCCGGCGTCACCATGTCGATGCTGCCGGTCCTGGTCGTCTACGTCACCTTCCAACGGCAGGTCCAGTCGGGGCTGACGGCGGGCGCCCTTCGCTAGCAGGGGACGTCGGGCCGGCAAGCGGTTTCCCCGCTGTTCCCCCAAGTCCGGCCCCGAGTTCATATAGTGGGCGCGGGCCGCGCTGCCGGAGCGGGCCGGCGGGCCCGCGGTCGTGCCCGCCCGGGAGACCGGAAGTGGAGTGAGCCGTGGAGACTCCGGGGTCGCAGTCCTCGCTGCACCGGGCCAATCTGGAACGCGTCGTCCGGGCCGTGCGCGCCGCCGGCTCGCTGACCCAGGCCGACATCGCGCGCACCACGGGCCTGTCCGCCGCCACCGTCTCCAACATCGTTCGGGAGTTGAAGGGCCTGGGCACCGTCGAGGTGCGCACCACCTCGGCCAGCGGCCGGCGGGCCCGCAGCGTCTCGCTCTCCACCGACGCCGGGATCGTCGTCGGCGTCGACTTCGGCCACTCGCACCTCCGCGTCGCCGTCGGCAACCTGGCCCACCAGGTGCTCGCCGAGGAGGCCGAGCCCTTCGACGTCGACTCCTCGGCCGACCAGGGCTTCGACCGTGCCGAGAAGCTGGTCGGCCGGCTGCTGACGATGGCCGGCGTCGACCGCGCCAAGATCATCGGCATCGGCCTCGGCGTGCCAGGACCCATCGACGTCGCCACCGGGGCCCTCGGCTCCACCGCGATCCTCCCCGGCTGGCGCGGCACCAACCCGCGCGAGGAGTTGGAGGCGCGCACCGGCGTCCGGGTCCACGTGGACAACGACGCCAACCTCGGCGCGCTCGGCGAGTACGTGTGGGGGAGTGGCCGCGGCGCCGGCGACCTCGCCTACATCAAGGTGGCCAGCGGCGTCGGCGCCGGCCTGGTCATCGGCGGCCAGATCTACCGCGGCCCGGGCGGCACCGCCGGCGAGATCGGCCACATCACGCTGGACGAGTCGGGCCCCGTCTGCCGCTGCGGCAACCGAGGCTGTCTGGAGACGTTCACCTCGGCCCGGCACGTGCTGCCGCTGCTGTACTCCAGCCACGGCACCGACCTCACCATGCACCGGGTCGTGCAGTTGGCCCGCGAGGGCGACCCCGGCTGCCGCCGCGTCGTCGCCGACGTCGGCCGGCACATCGGCACCGGCGTCGCCCAGCTGTGCAACCTGCTCAACCCGAGCCGCGTCGTCCTCGGCGGCGACCTGGCCGAGGCCGGCGAGATAGCCCTCGGCCCGATCCGCGACTCCGTCGGCCGCTACGCGATCCCCAGCGCCGCCCGCCATCTCACCCTGGTGCCCGGCGCGCTCGGCGGCCGCGCTGAGGTGCTCGGCGCGCTCGCGCTCGTGCTGCGCGAAATGGGCGACGGAATGCTGCTCGGCCCGGCTTCCTGAAAGCGGGCGGAAAACGGGCGGTGGTGAGCCGTGAATCGCCCGAACGGGCAGGACAAGATCGAATTCCCGCGTTGTTCCCTTGAATTGCGTCGCCAAACGGACGAGACGTGAGTAAGGAAAAGTCTCGGTTCGGTTGACGCATGCTTCAAGTATTGACGGCATCATTACCCCGGAGTTAGCTCTCTGCCGACCGAGGCCGCGCAGTTGCCGCCCTACCGGAAGGCGAAGCCAACCATGCGTCAATTACTTCGAAACGCCGCCGTCGGAGCCATGACCATCGCCCTGGCCGCCGCCCTGGCCGCCTGCGGCGAGGCCGGCGGGGGAGACGACGACGACACGAACGGCGGCGAACCCAACGAGGGCGGCGGCACTATCGGCCTCCTCCTCCCCGAGGACGCCACCACCCGCTACGAGTCCTTCGACCGGCCCTTCATCGAGGCCAAGATCGAGGAACTCTGCGGCGACTGCGAGGTCCAGTACGCCAACGCCGGTGAGGACACCAACACCCAGGGCCAGCAGTTCGAGGCGATGCTGACCGCCGGCGTCGACGTGATCATCCTCGACCCGGTGGACGCCTCCGCCACCTCCTCCTGGGTGGAGAACGCCGCCGCCGAGGGCGTCCCCGTGGTGGCCTACGACCGGCTCGCCGAAGGCCCGATCGACGCCTATGTCTCCTACGACAACGTGCGCGTCGGCGAACTCCAGGGCGAGACCCTGCTCTCCGCACTCGGCGACGAGGCCGAGGGCGCCCGGGTCGTCATGATCAACGGCTCGCCCACCGACCCCAACGCGGCGATGTTCAAGGACGGCGCGCACTCGGTGCTCCACGAGACCGCCGAGGTCGTCTTCGAGCAGGACATCACCGGCTGGGACTCGGCCATCGCCAACGAGGAGATGAACGCGGCCATCGAGTCGCTCGGCGACGACGGCTTCGACGGCGTCTACGTCGCCAACGACGGCATGGCGGCCGGCGTGATCACCGCCCTCAGCTCGGCCGGCATCACCGACGTGCCGGTCGGCGGCCAGGACGCCGAACTCGCCGCGCTCCAGCGGATCGTGGCCGGCCAGCAGACCTTCACCATCTACAAGGCGCTGCGCGAGGAGGCCGAGACCGCCGCCGAGATGGCCATCCGCCTGCTGCGCGGTGACGCGCTCAACGACCTGGCCCCCGAGACGGTCGACAGCGCCACCGACCAGGGCGTGCCGGCCCGCCTGCTCACCCCGGTCGCCGTCACCGTCGACAACATCGCCGACACGGTGATCGCGGATGAGTTCTACACGGTGGACGACATCTGCACCGACGACTACGCGGAGGCGTGCGCCGCCGCGGGGCTGACCTGAGGGTTTCCCCCACCCACCCGCCGGTCCCCTTGGCGGGGGCACGCCGGGCCGGGCTGCGCCCGGCCGCCTGCGGCGGCGCGGTCGTGCCGCGCGGTCGCCCGCCGGGCGCACACCGCGCGGGCCCGCGGCCGGTGCGGGTCGCCTGCGGCGGGCTGTGGCCCGGTGTCGGCGTGGGTCGCTTGCGGCGGGCTGTGGCCCGGGGGGTGGCGTGGGTCGCTTGCGGCGGGCTGTGGCCCGGTGTCGGCGTGGGCCGCTTGCGGCGGGCCGTCGCCCCAAGCCGGCGCCCACCCGCCCCTCGCCCTGGCGGGGTCCGCCGTCCCATCCGGCGGGGCGGCCTTCGGCCCGCACGCCCGTGGCGGCGTGGTCGCCCTGCGGGCGCCTCGCCGGGCCGGGCTGCGCCCGGCCGCCGGCCGAGGCCGCATGTGCCTCGCCCCGCCGGGGGCGAAGGGGCGGGTGGGTGGGGAGAGACCCTCGGCCGCACCACCGGACGTAGGCCTCGCCGGCTCGCCCGTTGGGGCGGGTGGTCGGGGAAAGAACCGTCGCCCAGAGGGAGTCGAACGCCATGACAGCCACCACCGCACCACCCCCGTCCCCCATCCTCGCCCTGCGGGGCGTGTCCAAGCGGTTCGGCGCGGTGCAGGCGCTCACCGACGTGGAGTTGGAGATCCGGGCCGGCGAGGTCACCGCCCTCGTCGGGGACAACGGGGCGGGGAAGTCCACCCTGGTCAAGACGATCGCCGGCGTGCACCCCGTCGACGCGGGCGTGATCTCCTGGAAGGGCGCGCCGGTCCGCATCGCCAAGCCCCACGACGCCCAGGAGCTCGGCATCGCCACCGTCTACCAGGACCTCGCGCTCTGCGACAACCTCGACGTCGTCGCCAACCTCTTCCTCGGCCGCGAGATACGCCGCCGCAGCGTCCTCGACCAGGTCACCATGGAGAGCCGCTCCCGGGAACTGCTGGACACCCTGTCGATCAGGATCCCCAGCGTCCGCATCCCGGTGGCCTCGCTCTCCGGCGGTCAGCGGCAGGTCGTGGCCATCGCCCGCGCGCTCGTCGGCTCCCCCGAGGTGGTCGTCCTCGACGAGCCCACCGCCGCGCTCGGCGTCGAGCAGACCGCCCAGGTGCTCGACCTGATCGAGCGGCTGCGGGAGCGCGGCCTCGCGGTGATCCTCATCAGCCACAACATGGCCGACGTGCGGGCCGTCGCGGACCGCGTCGTCGTGCTGCGCCTCGGCAGGAACAACGGGGACTTCCGCGTCGCCGAGACCTCGGGCGAGGAGATCATCGCCGCCATCACCGGCGCCGCCGACAACGCCGTCGCCCGCCGCGCGGGCCGCACCGGCGCCCCGCAGGAAGCACCCAAGGAGAGCCATGAGTGACGACCTGGCGCCCGATCCCCGGCTGCTGGTCCGCGAACGGGGCCTCGCCGGCTACGTGGAGGCGTTCCGGCGCCGGATACGCGGCGGCGAACTCGGCTCCATCCCCGTCATCGTCGGCATGATCGTCATCGCCGTCGTGTTCCAGAGCCAGACCGGGAACTTCCTCTCGCCGCGCAACCTCAGCAACATCACCGTCTACATCGCGGGCCCCGGCATCATGGCCGTCGGCATCGTCCTGGTGCTGCTGCTCGGCGAGATCGACCTCTCCGTCGGCTCCATGGCCGGCCTGTCCGCCGCGCTGTGGGCGGTGCTCTCGGTCAGCCACGGCGTCGACGACCTGCTGGCCATCGTCCTCGCCGTCGGCGCCGGCGCCGTCGTCGGCACCGTCCACGGCTTCTTCTTCGCCCGGGTCGGCGTACCGGCGTTCGTCGTCACCCTGGCCGGCTTCCTCGGCTGGAGCGGCCTGCAGATCTGGGTGATGGGCGACGAGGGCACCATCAACGTGCCGTCCGACAGCCTGGTCCGTGACTTCTACAACTTCTACTTCAGCGACATCTCCGCCGCCTACTCGCTGGCCACCGTCGTCACGGCCGGCTACGTGTTCGCGCTGTGGCGGCAGGAGCGCCGACGCCAGGCGGCCCAGCTGCCCACCAGGCAGCTCGGCGAGATCGTGCTGCGCGGCGCCCTGGTCGCCGTGGCCGCCTTCCTCACCGCCTACACACTCAACCAGCACCGGGGGCTGCCGCTCGCCCTCGTCGTCTTCCTGGTCATCCTGCTGCTCGCCGACTTCATGGTGCGCCGCACCACCTACGGCCGCCAGATCTACGCCGTCGGCGGCAACGCGGAGGCGGCCAGGCGGGCCGGCATCAACGTCGAGTTCGTGCGGCTCACCGTCTTCACCATCGGCAGCGCGCTCGCCGCCTTCGGCGGCCTCTTCGTGGCGGCCCAGGCCGGCGGTGCCTCCAAGAGCCTGGGCTCGGGCAACCTGCTGATGAACGTGATCGCCGCCGCCGTCATCGGCGGCACCAGCCTCTTCGGCGGCCGCGGCTGGATCTGGTCGGCGCTGCTCGGCACCCTCGTCATCCAGTCCATCACCACCGGGCTCCGCCTGATGAGCATGTCGAGCGAGATCCAGTACATGATCACCGGCGCGGTGCTGCTGATCGCCGTCGTCGTCGACTCCGTCTCCCGGCAGACCAGGCGAAGCGCGGGACGAACCTGAGGGCCGTCCGCGCGGGCCCACGGGATCCATCCTGCGGGCCCGCCGGGCGGCTCGTCACACTAAACTTCGTCGGACGGTCATGTGAGACAGCCCGACGCAAGGAGGAACGGTGCCGCTGCTGACCCGTATCACGGGACCGCGCGATCTCGACCGGCTGAGCCCAGAACAGCTGGACGAGCTGGCCGGCGAGATCCGCTCCTTCCTCATCAGCTCGGTCGCCAGAACCGGCGGCCACCTCGGCCCCAACCTCGGCGTCGTCGAACTCGCCATCGCGATCCACCGGGTCTTCGACTCGCCGCGCGACCGCGTCCTCTGGGACACCGGCCACCAGAGCTACGTCCACAAGCTGCTCACCGGCCGGCAGGACTTCTCCCGGCTCCGCGCCAAGGACGGCATCTCCGGCTACCCCTCCCGCGCCGAGTCCGAGCACGACGTGATCGAGAACAGCCACGCCTCCACCGTGCTCGGCTGGGCCGACGGCCTGGCCAAGGCCAACGAGCTGCGCGGCGACCCGCACCACGTGGTGGCCGTCACCGGTGACGGCGCCCTCACCGGCGGCATGGCCTGGGAGGCGCTGAACAACATCGCCGCCGCCAAGGACCGCCCGCTGGTCATCGTCGTCAACGACAACGAGCGCTCCTACGCGCCGACCATCGGCGGCCTCGCCAACCACCTGGCCACCCTGCGCACCACCGACGGCTACGAGCGCTGGCTGGCCCGCGGCAAGCAGATGCTCAACCGCACCCCGGTCGTCGGCCGCCCGCTCTACGGCACCCTGCACGGCGCCAAGAAGGGCCTGAAGGACGTCATCGCGCCGCAGGGCATGTTCGAGGACCTGGGCCTGAAGTACCTCGGCCCCATCGACGGCCACGACATCCAGGCCCTGGAGTCGGCGCTGCAGCGCGCCAAGCGGTTCGGCGGCCCGGTCATCGTGCACTGCATCACCGAGAAGGGCCGCGGCTACCAGCCCGCACGGGACGACGAGGCCGACCAGTTCCACGCGGTCCCCGTGATCCACCCCGACACCGGCCTGCCGGTCTCCCAGTCGAGCGCCGACTGGACCTCCGTCTTCGGCGAGGAGATCGTCAAGATCGGCCGGGAGCGCGAGGACATCGTGGCCATCACCGCCGCCATGCTCCGCCCGGTCGGCCTCGCCGACTTCGCCGACGAGTTCCCCGACCGGGTCTTCGACGTCGGCATCGCCGAGCAGCACGCCGCCGTCTCGGCCGCAGGACTGGCTACCGGCGGGCTGCACCCGGTCTTCGCGGTCTACGCCACCTTCCTCAACCGGGCCTTCGACCAGCTGCTGATGGACGTGGCCCTGCACCGCTGTGGCGTAACGTTCGTTCTCGACCGGGCCGGCGTCACCGGGCCCGACGGCGCCTCCCACCACGGCGTCTGGGACATGTCCATCCTGCAGTGCGTGCCCGGGCTGCGGCTCGCCGCCCCGCGGGACGCGGACCAGCTGCGCGCCCTGCTGCGCGAGGCCGTCGAGGTCGACGACGCGCCCACCGTCGTTCGCTACTCGCGCGGCAAGGTCGGCCCGGCCGTCGCGGCCGTCGGCACCGTCGGCGGCATGGACGTGCTGCTGCGGCCGGACTTCGGACCGGACGCGGCCACCGAGCGGCCCGACGTGCTGCTGGTCTCCGTCGGCGCGCTGGCCCCCGTCTGCCTGGAGGCCGCCGAGCTGCTGCGCAGGCAGGGCATCAGCACCACCGTCGTCGACCCCCGCTGGGTCAAGCCCGTCGACCCGGCCCTGCCGGGGCTCGCCGCCGAGCACCGCGTGGTGGTCACCGTGGAGGACAACAGCCGCGCGGGCGGCGTCGGTTCCGCGATCGCCCAGGCGCTGCGCGACGCCGACGTGGACGTGCCGCTGCGCGACTTCGGCATCCCCGACCGGTTCCTTGAGCACGGCACCCGCGAGGAGGTGCTGGCCGCGGCCGGCCTGACGGGCCCGGACATCGCCCGCCAGGTCACCGGCCTCGTCGCCCGCCTGGAGGGCCCGCTGGACGCCACCCGCGCCTGACGGCGCGGCCCGCCGGAAGGGGCCCGGGCCGTCAGAAGCTCATCGCCTCCCGCGGCCCGACCGTCTCGGCGCCGAGCGCCGCCACCCGCGCCCGCAGCTCCCGGTCGGCGGTGACCACCAGGCACCGCCGGCCCGCGCCCTCCGCGCGCACCAGCCGCACCACCAGGTCGTCGCCGCTGCCCGGCGCCGACTCGACCCGCACCCCCGGCACCGAGGCCACGCCGCGCGCCGCGCCCTCCACGACCAACACCACCTCGGCCGGCCCCGGATAGCCGACCAGCCGGTCCCGCAGCCGCTCCGCCGCCCCCCGCCGGTCCCGCCACCAGCCGTCCGGCACCGAGCCCACCACGTTGGCCCCGTCCACCACGACCAGCGGCACCCGGCCCGCCTGGGGCGAGCCGGGTGCCGCCGTCGACTTCCCGTCCGTCACCGGTCCTTCACTCCGGAACGCTCGCCACCCCGCGCGGCAGCAGCCGCCGCCCGAGGACCCGCTCCGAGATCCCGGCCCGGTCCAGGTACGGGGTGATCCCGCCCAGGTGGAACGGCCAGCCGGCGCCGGTGAGCAGACACAGGTCGACGTCCTGCGCCTCCGCCACCACGCCCTCGTCGAGCATCAGCCCGACCTCCTCGGCGATGGCGTCCAGCGCCCGCGCCCGCACCTGCTCCTCGGTCAGCACCCGGTCGCCCACCTCGAACAGCGCGAGCACCTCTGGGTCCAGCTCCGGCTTGCCCGAGTCGTGCGTGTACAGGCCGCGCTTGCCGGCCGCCACCACCCGGCCCAGGTTCTCCGAGACCCCGAACCGGTCGGGGAACGCCCCGTGCAGCGTGCCCGCCACATGGTGCGCCACCGCGGGCCCCACCAGTTCCAGCAGCGTGATCGGCGACATCGGCAGGCCGAGCGGCTCCAGCGCCCGGTCCGCGACCTCGACCGGGGTGCCCTCGTCGATCGCGCCCAGCACCTCGCCCATGAACCGGGTCAGGATCCGGTTCACGACGAACGCCGGCGCGTCCCTGACCAGCACCGCCGACTTCTTGAGCTTCCTGGCCACCGCGAAGGCCGTGGCCAGCGAGGCGTCGTCGGTCTGCTCCGCCCGCACGATCTCCAGCAAGGGCAGCACCGCCACCGGGTTGAAGAAGTGGAAGCCGACCACCCGCTCCGGATGCTTCAGCTCGGCCGCCATCTCGGTCACCGACAGCGAGGAGGTGTTGGTCGCCAGGATCGCCTCCGGCGACACCACGGCCTCCAACTCGGCGAACACCTGGCGCTTGACCGACATCTCCTCGAACACGGCCTCGATCACGAAGTCCGCGTCGGCGAAGGCCGCCGCCCGGTCCAGCGAACCGGTCACCGCAGCCTTGAGCCGGTTGGCCTTGTCCTGGCCGATCCGCCCCTTCAACAGCAGCATGTCGACCTGCTCGTGGACCCAGCCGACGCCCTTGTCCACCCGCTCCTGGTCGATGTCCGTCAGCACCACGGGCACCTCGAGACGCCGCGCGAACAGCAGCGCCAACTGGGAGGCCATCAGTCCCGCGCCCACCACGCCGACCTTGGTGACCGGCCTGGCCAGCGACTTGTCCGGCGCGCCCACCGGCCGCTTGGCCCGCCGCTGCACCAGGTTGAACGCGTAGAGCCCGCTGCGCAGCTCCTCACCCATGATGAGGTCGGCCAGCGCCTCGTCCTCGGCCGTGAAGCCGGCCCGCACGTCGCTGTCCCTCGCCTGGGAGACGATCTCCAGCGCCCGGTAGGCGGCCGGCGCCGCGCCGTGCACCTTGTCGTCCGCGATCGTCCGGCCCCTGGCCACCGCCTCGTCCCAGGCCGCGCCGCGGTCCGGCTCCTGCCGCACCACCTCGATCTCGCCGCGCAGCACGGCCGAGGTCCACACGAGCGACTGCTCGAGGAAGTCGGCGCCGTCGAAGAGGGCGTCGGCGATGCCGAGTTCGTAGACCTTCGTGCCGTTCAGCATGCGGTTCTGGCTGAGCGCGTTCTCGATGATCACGGTGACGGCGCGGTCGGCGCCGATCAGGTTCGGCAGCAGCGTGCAGCCGCCCCAGCCCGGCACCAGGCCAAGGAAGACCTCGGGCAGCGCGAACGCGCTGACCGCGCGGGAGACCGTGCGGTAGGCGCAGTGCAGCCCGACCTCGACGCCGCCGCCGAGCGCCGCGCCGTTGTAGTACGCGAACGTCGGCACCGCGAGCCCGGCGAGCCGCGCGAACACGTCGTGCCCGCCACGCCCGATGGCCAGCGCCTCGTCCCGCTCGCGCAGCACCTCGACGCCCTTGAGGTCGGCGCCGACCGCGAAGACGAACGGCTTGCCGGTGAGGCCGACGCCGACGATCTCGCCCGCGTCGGCCTCCGCCTGCACCTGGTCGATCGCCGCGTCAAGGTTGGCCAGCGACCGCGGCCCGAAGGTCGTCGGCTTGGTGTGGTCGAAGCCGTTGTCCAGGGTGATCAGCGCGAACCGGCCGCCGTTCCCCGGCAGGTCCAGGTGGCGCACGGACGCGCTGGTGACCACCTCGTCCGGAAACCGCTCGGCCGCCGCACGCAACGTCTCGGTCGTACCGCTCACTTGCCCTCCCACTGCGGGTTCTCCCAGATGACCGTGGCACCCATGCCGAAGCCCACGCACATCGTCGTGAGGCCGTACCTCACGTGCGGCTGGTCCTCGAACTGCCGGGCCAGCTGCGTCATCAGCCGCACCCCGGAGGAGGCCAGCGGGTGGCCGAACGCGATCGCGCCGCCGTACTGGTTGACACGGGGATCGTCGTCGGCGATGCCGAAGTGCTCGAGGAAGGCCAGCACCTGCACGGCGAACGCCTCGTTGATCTCGAACAGGCCGATGTCGCCGATCGTGAGCCCCGCCTTGGCCAGCGCCTTCTCGGTCGCCGGCACCGGACCGTACCCCATCACCTCGGGCTCGACCCCGGTGAACGCGAACGACACCAGGCGCAGCTTCACCGGCAGCCCGAGCTCCCGGGCCACCTCCTCGGCGGCGATCACGGAGGCCGTGGCGCCGTCGTTGAGGCCGGCCGAGTTGCCGGCGGTGACCCGGCCGTGCGGCCGGAACGGCGTCTTGAGCGAGGCCAGCCCCTCCAGCGTGGTGCCGGGCCGCATCGGCTCGTCGGCGGTGGCCAGCCCCCAGCCCTGCTCGCCGGCCTCCGCCGAGGTGCGGCGCACCGCGACCGGCACCAGGTCCGCCTGGATCTTGCCGTCCGCGTACGCCTTGGCGGCCTTCTCCTGGCTGCGCACCGCGTACTCGTCGGCACGGGCCTTGCTGAGGCTGGGGAACCGGTCGTGCAGGTTCTCCGCCGTCATCCCCATGAAGAGCGCGGACTCGTCGACCAACTTCTCCGAGACGAAACGCGGGTTGGGGTCCACGCCCTCGCCCATCGGGTGCCGGCCCATGTGCTCGACGCCGCCGGCGACGGCGATGTCGGCGGCGCCGAAGGCGATGGCCCCCGCGGTCGTCGTGACGGCGGTGAGCGCGCCGGCGCACATCCGGTCGATGGAGTAGCCGGGCACGGACTTCGGCAGACCGGCGAGGATGGCCGCGGTGCGGCCGATGGTCAGCCCCTGGTCGCCGATCTGCGTGGTGGCCGCGATGGCCACGTCGTCGACCCGCTCCGGCGGCAGCTGGGGGTTGCGGCGCAGCAGCTCGCGCACGCACTTGATGACGAGGTCGTCGGCGCGGGTCTCGTGGTAGATCCCCTTCGGACCCGCCTTGCCGAACGGAGTACGGACGCCGTCGACGAAGACGACGTCCCTGACGGTACGCGGCACGATGGTTCTCCTCCACGCCGAGAGATTCCTGTCCGCCTCCATGCTACTCACCGGTAACCCGACGCGCGACGGCCTGTCCGGTTTTCCCCCACGGGCCCGCTGTGCGCTTGGCGTTGGCCGCCGGCCGACAGGCCCGGGCCTGTCGGCCCTGCGGTGCCGCGCCCACCCACCCCCCTTGTCGGGTGGCCTCGCGCGGCCCGTGCCGCGCGGCCCGGCGGCGCAGCCGCCACGGGCCATCGGCCCTGCCGGGCCGTACACCGCGCGCAGCGCGCAAAAGGGCAGGCGGGTGGGGGAAACTCGGCGCGAAGCGCCTGGGCGCCCGGCCCTCCGGGCCATTAACCGCGCGCAGCGCGGTCAGGCCCGCCACCGCCCCCCCCGGCGCGAAGCGCGGAGAGGGCGGGTGGGCGGGGAAAACGGCGGCGAAGCCGGGGCGGCGCGGCCCGCCGCGGCTTCGCCGCGCGTAGCGCGCGAAAGGGCGGGTGGGTGGGGGAGAACCGGCGCCGGCGCGCCGCTCAGCGGCGCATGGCACGGTCAGTCGGTGAGGGCACGGGACAGCAGGTCGACCGTCTGCCCGATCTGCCACTCGCGCGCGCCGAGCGCGCGCAGCGCCGGTGCCAGCGCCGAAGGGGTGCGATCGGTCGGCGGTTCCCAGCACAGCCGCCGCACCACGTCCGGCGCCAGCAGGTTCTCCTGCGGCAGCCGCAGCGTCTCCGCGTGCGCCGTGACCGCCGCCCGCGCCGCCGCCAGGCGGGCCGCCGCGGCCGGGTCCTTCTCCGCCCAGGCCCGTGGCGGCGGCGGGCCGGCCGTCTGCTGGCCCGGCTGCGGAAGCTGCGACTCGGCCAGCTCCCTGGCCCGGTCGATCGCCGCCTGCCAGTGCTGGAGCTGGCGCCGCCCCATCCGAGTGCCGAAGCCCGGCAGCGCGGCGAGCAGCCGCGTGTCCTGCGGCATGGCCTGCGCCGCCGCCACGATCGCCGCGTCCGACAGCACCTTGCCCGGCGACAGGTCCCGCCGCTGCGCGACCTGGTCCCGCGCCGTCCACAGCTCCCGCACCACCGCCAACTGCCGGCGCCGGCGTACCTTGTGCACGCCGGAGGTGCGGCGCCACGGGTCCTTGCGAGGTGGCGGCGGGGGCGCGGCGGCGATCGCCGCGAACTCCTCGAGCGCCCACTCCAGCTTGCCCTGCCGCCGCAGCTCGTCCTCCAGCGCGTTCCGCAGGTCGACCAGCAGCTCGACGTCGAGCGCCGCGTACCGCAGCCACGGCTCGGGGAGCGGGCGGGTGGACCAGTCGACCGCCGAGTGGCCCTTCTCCAGGCTGTAGCCGAGGACCGTCTCGACCATCACGCCGAGACCCACGCGCGCGAAGCCGGCGAGGCGCCCGGCCAGTTCGGTGTCGAAGAGCCGGGAGGGCACCAGACCTATGTCCCGCAGGCACGGCAGGTCCTGGGTGGCCGCGTGCAGCACCCACTCCGTGTCGGCGAGGACGGAGCCCAGGGCGGAGAGGTCGGGGCAGGCGACGGGGTCGATGAGCGTGGTGCCGGCGCCCCTGCGCCGCAACTGCACGAGATACGCGCGTTGCCCGTAGCGATAGCCGGAGGCCCGTTCGGCGTCGACCGCGACCGGGCCGTCGGCCGCCGCGAAGGCGGCGACCACCTGAGCCAGGGCGTCGGCGTCCGCGATGACCGGCGGCACTCCCTCGCGGGGGGCCAGCAGCGGTACCGGGGTCGGCCCTGACGGCTCGGATGCGGTGAGATCAGGGCTCGCTTCGGCGGTCTGCTGGGCGTCGGTCACTAGTTAAGACTAACTCTGTGCGCACGGTGCACAACGTCCGTCCACACTCCCGGCACCGGGTGGACCCGGGCACGTCCGCCGGGGGCCGGGAGCGACGGCGTAGAAGGAACGGTTCAGTGGATGATGCCGGTGCGCAGCGCCACCGCCACCATGCCGGCCCGGTCGCCCGTGCCGAGCTTCCGCGCGATGCGCGCCAGGTGGCTCTTGACCGTCAGCGCGGAGAGGCCCATGGAGACGCCGATCGCCTTGTTCGACTGGCCCTCCGCCACCAGCCGCAGCACCTCGACCTCGCGGCCCGAGAGCTCGCGGTAGCCGCCCTGGTGCGCCGGGGCGCCCGGCTGGCGGCGGTGCAGGCCGCGGGCCGCGGCGGCGCCGATGTGCGAGGCGCCGTGCCGGGTGGGCGGGCCCAGGTTGTTGCGGGTGCCGGTGACGACGTAGCCCTTGACGCCGCCGGCGAGTGCGTTGCGCACCGCGCCGATGTCGTCCGCGGCCGAGAGGGCCAGGCCGTTGGGCCAGCCGGCGGCCCTCGTCTCGGAGAGCAGGGTGAGCCCGGAGCCGTCGGGGAGGTGCACCTCGGCGACGCAGATGTCACGGGGGTTGGCGACTCGGGGTCGGGCCTCCGCCACGGACGACGCCTCGATCACGTCCCGCACGCCGAGCGCCCACAGGTGGCGGGTGACGGTGGAACGGACACGGGGGTCGGCCACGACGACCATGGCGGTCGGCTTGTTCGGGCGGTAGGCGACCAGGCTTGTGGGGTGCTCAAGGAGAACAGACACCGGGCCTCCCGGGAGGGGTGGGATGGGGACGGATCCGAAACCGACTCCCGGGGAGGAGTCGGGGCGATCCGGGTGGAAGGGTCACTGACTCCTTCGGCACGATCCCACTGGGCCTTTAGAGAATGATCACGAACCGGTGATTCGTCATCCCAGCGTTCCCGCGTTCACATCGCCCGCGGACCGCGGCGGCGGGGCAGGGCGGTGACCGCCGGGCCGTTGGATTCCGGGGGCAGCCCGGCGCACTGCGCCAGCAGTCCACACCAGGCCAGCAGGTGGGCGCCGGCCTCGTCGGGGTCGGCCGGGGTCCAGGAGGCGCGCAGTTCAAGATCGGCCCGCGCCGGCCGGTCGGCCAGTCCGCCGAAGAAGTTCGAACCGGCCCTGGTGACCGTGCCGTTGGCCTCCCGCCGGTCGAGCCCTCGGCCGTCAAGCGCCTCCGTCAACCAGGACCACGCCACGTCCGGCAGCAGCGGGTCGGTGGCGAGCTCCGGCTCGAGGTCGGCCCTGGCCAACGTCACCACCCGGAAGTCGCCCTGCCAGGTCTCGTCGCCCGCCGGGTCGTGCAGCAGGACGAAGCGGCCGTCGGCCAGCTCCTCCTCGCCCGCCGTCACGGTCGCGCCCACCGCGTGTGCGAACGGCGCGAGCCTGCGGGGCGGCGGCAGCGGCGCGAGCCTGATCTCGGGGCGCGGCCGGGCCGCGGTCAACGCCGTGACCGCACGCCGGAAGGCCTCCGGGACCCGCGCACCGGGGTCGTTCATGATTCCGGACTCCTCCGCCGGCTGGGTTCGAGACGCTGCCATGGCCGGTAACCCTAGGGGGTACGGCCCGCCGGGGCCCGCCGTCCGTGTTCGGGGCGGCGGCCGGACCATGACGACCAGACCCTAGGCGCTCACCGCCCCGTGACGCCGGTAGGCACACCCGCGCGCGCCGTCCGATCGCGGTGGCGTGGGAGACTGCTGCCTGTGACTGTGACCGACTCCGCCTTCCTCAAGGCGTGCCGCCGCGAGCCCGTCCCGCACACCCCGGTGTGGTTCATGCGACAGGCCGGCCGCTCGCTGCCCGAGTACCGCAAGGTCCGTGAGGGCATCGCCATGTTGGACTCCTGCATGCGGCCCGACCTGGTCACGGAGATCACCCTCCAGCCCGTCCGCCGGCACGGCGTCGACGCGGCCATCCTCTTCAGCGACATCGTCGTCCCGCTCAAGGCCATCGGCGTCGACCTCGACATCAAGCCGGGCGTCGGCCCGGTGGTCGCCCGACCCATCCGCAGCCGCGCCGACCTCGACCAGCTGCGTCCGCTCGAGCCCGACGACGTGCGCTACGTCGCGGAGGCCGTCGGGCTGCTCACCGCCGAGCTGGGCGACACCCCGCTGATCGGCTTCGCCGGCGCTCCGTTCACCCTCGCCAGCTACCTGGTCGAGGGCGGCCCCTCGCGCAACCACGAGCACACCAAGGCACTGATGTACGGCGACCCCGAGCTGTGGGCCGAGCTGCTCGACCGGCTCGCCGGGATCGCCGGGGCCTTCCTCGGCGCGCAGATCGACGCCGGCGTCTCGGCGGTCCAGCTCTTCGACTCCTGGGTCGGCGCGCTGGCTCCCGCCGACTACCGGGCCTCGGTGCTGCCCGCCTCGGCCAAGGTCTTCGAGGCCGTCGCGGGGCGCGGCGTGCCCCGCATCCACTTCGGCGTCGGCACCGGCGAGCTGCTCGGCCTGCTCGGCGAGGCCGGCGCCGACGTGGTCGGCGTCGACTGGCGGGTCCCGCTGGCCGAGGCCGCCCGCCGCGTCGGCCCGGACAAGGCGCTCCAGGGCAACCTCGACCCCGCCGTGCTGTTCGCGCCGCCCGAGGTCGTCGCCGCCCAGGCCGACCGGGTGCTCGACTCCGCCGCCGGCCTGCCGGGACACGTCTTCAACCTGGGCCACGGCGTCCTGCCCACCACCGACCCGGACGCCCTGACCCGGCTCGTCGCCCACGTCCACGAGCGGACCGCCCGCTGACCCGCCCCGACGCCACGTGAAGCGACGCACCGAGGGGGAGCCATGCATGTGATCGTCGTCGGCGGCGGCATCTCGGGCCTCGCCGCCGCCCACCGGCTGCTGTCCGCCGGCGTCCGGGTCACCCTGATCGAGGGCTCGGACCGGTTCGGCGGCAAGCTCCACACCGGCTCGGTCGCCGGCGTCGGAGTCGACCTGGGCGCCGAGTCGATACTCGCCCGCCGCCCCGAGGCCACGGAGCTGGCCCGCGCGGTCGGCCTCGGCGACGCGCTGCGCCCGCCGGCCGTCGCCGGCGCGTCGATCTGGACCAGGGGCGCCCTGCGGCCCATGCCGCAGGACCACGTCATGGGCGTGCCCTCCTCCGTAGCTGCCCTCACCGGGGTGCTCTCCGACGCCGGGCTCGCCCAGATCGCCAGGGACGCCGAGCTCCCCCCGCTGGAGGTCGGCGAGGACGTGCCCGTGGGGCGGCTCGTCGCCGAGCGCATGGGCCGCGAGGTCGTCGACCGGCTCGTCGAGCCGCTGCTCGGCGGCGTCTACGCGGGTGACGCCTACCAGATCTCGCTGCGCTCCGCCGTGCCCAAGCTCTACGAGGCCGCCCGGGAGCACGACACGCTGCTGGCCGCGGTCCGTGCCGTGCGGCGCCAGTCGCCGCCGCGCGCCCCCGGCGAGCCGGTGTTCACCGGCATCGAGGGCGGCGTCGGCACCCTGGCCGGGGCCGTCGCCGACGCCTGCCGGGCCGAGGGCGCCGCCCTGGAGACCGGCGTCGCCGTCACCAACCTGCGCCGCACCGCGCGCGGTTGGGCCGCGGCCCTCGGCGACGGCCGCTCGCTCGCCGCCGACGGCGTGGTGCTGGCCGTGCCGGCCGCCGGCGCCGGCCGGCTGCTCGCCGCCGAGGCGCCGGCCGCGGCCGGCGAGCTGGCGGCCGTCGAGTACGCCTCGATGGCCATCGTCACCCTCGCCTTCCGCCGCGCCGACCTGGCCAGGCTGCCCCGCGGCAGCGGCTTCCTGGTGCCGGCGATCGACGGCCGCGTCATCAAGGCCGCCACCTTCACCACCGGCAAGTGGGACTGGGCGGCCGCCGCCGACCCCGGCCTCTTCCTGCTGCGCGCCTCCGTCGGCCGCTACGGCGACGAGTCACCGCTCGGCTGGGACGACGCCGACCTGGTGCGCGCCGCGCTCGACGACCTGGGCGAGGCCGCAGGGCTCACCGGCAAGCCGGTGGACAGCGTGGTGACCCGCTGGCAACAGGGCCTCCCGCAGTACACCGTGGGTCACGCCGAGCGGGTCGCCCGGGTGCGCGGCTACCTCGCCGGGTTGCCCGCGCTGCGGCTCGCCGGCGCCTCCTACGACGGCGTCGGCATCCCCGCGTGCGTCGCCTCCGCCCAGCGGGCCGTCGCCGAGTTGCTGCGTGCCCTGCCGACGGGGCCGCGCGAGGAGGCGGGGGAGTGAGGGGAGAGAATACGGCCATGACTACCGCACCAGACGCCTCGGAGAAGTCCGCGGGCAAGCGCGCCAAGGAGCTCAACGAGGTCATCCGTTACACCCTCTGGTCGGTGTTCCGGCTGCGCGAGCCGCTGCCCGAGGAGCGGGCCGGCCACGCGGCGGAGGTCACCGAGCTCTTCGAGCAGCTGGCCGCCAAGGACGTGGTGGTGCGCGGCACCTACGACGTCTCCGGGCTGCGCGCTGACGCCGACGTCATGATCTGGTGGCACGCCGAGACCGCGGACGCCCTGCAGGACGCCTACAACCGCTTCCGCCGCACCCGGCTCGGCCGGACCCTGGAGCCCGTCTGGTCCAACATGGCGCTGCACCGGCCGGCCGAGTTCAACAAGTCGCACATCCCGGCGTTCCTCGCCGACGAGACCCCTCGCGACTACGTGAGCGTCTACCCGTTCGTCCGCTCCTACGAGTGGTACCTGCTCCCCGACGAGGAGCGGCGCGGGCTGCTGGCCGAGCACGGCCGGATGGCGCGCGGCTACCCGGACGTGCGGGCCAACACGGTCGCCTCGTTCTCGCTCGGCGACTACGAGTGGATCCTGGCCTTCGAGGCGGACGAACTGCACCGGATCGTGGACCTGATGCGGCACCTGCGGGGCTCGGCCGCCCGGCGGCACGTCCGCGAGGAGATCCCGTTCTTCACCGGCCGCCGCAAGTCGGTGGCCGAGCTGGTCTCCGACCTCGCCTGACGGCGCCGGGGGCCGCCCGGCGCGGCGGCTATCCGCCGCCGCCGCAGCCCCCGCCGCAGCCGCCACCACCCCCGCACGAGCTGCCGCCGCCGCAGGACGAGCCACCGCCGTCGCCGCCCCCGCCACCGCCGCCCCCGCCACCACAGCCGCCGCCCGCGGTGGCGCCGGTGGCGCCGCAGCCGTAGGCATAACCGCTCGTGGCGGCGGCCGAGCCGCTGCCCATGAGCGGCAGCGCGGCGGCGTCGGCCAACTGCGCGCGCAGTTCGAGATCCGTCAGCGCGACGATCCCGCCCACCGCCACCAGCGGGGCCAGGGCCGTTCCCCCGGTCACGGCCACCCGGTACCGGGACACCGCCTCCATGCCCGCGGCCGGCAGCGGGTCCCGGCCGGGGCCGAACACCAGGCTCGCCATCAACGCGCCCGCGGCCAGGGCGATCATCACGGCCGCCCCGGTCGTTCCCGAGGAGTCGCCGGTCGCGAGCACGACCAGCAGCACCAGGGAGACCGCGATGACGACGAGCGACAGCGTCAGGGCGAGCCTGGCCGCCGACCGCCAGGCGAGGCGGCTGGCGGGCCGCAGCAGCAGGCCCCGGGTCACCAGGTCGTCGCCGACCGCGGCCACCGCCGCCGAGCCTGCGAGGCCGCGCCGGACGGTGCTCAGCGGCGCCTCCCAGCCGGCCCCGCACTGGGCGAGCACCTCACGCTCCAGGGCGTCGTCCGCGACCGGCTCGACGACGTGCAGCACGCCGTCGTCGACCAGGATCCGCTCCTTGTCGTAGAGGGCACACAGCACGGTGTCCGCGACCCTGCCGGGGCCACCGGAGAGGAACGCCGCCTCGTAGGGCGACTCCAGGGTCGCCTCTCCCACCTGCTTCGGCAGCGTGTTCAACGCCCGGCCCCTGGTGGTGAACAGCCGGACGAGCCCCAATCCCAACAGACCGCCGGCGAGTACGTAGAACGTCAACATGGCGGTCACCCCCTATCTTCCGAGTAGTCGGGCGAGCCTTCCCCTCGGCCGGCCCGTGCGCCGTCGCAGCCATGTCTCGACGGCGCGCCTGGTGTCCCGGTCGGTCAACCGGTCGCCGACCAGCAGGTGTTCGGCGAACGCGGTCGCGTCCCGGTGGTAGCCGCCGATCAGCGGCGTCGAACGGATGTAGTCGAGCACCAGCGGCCGATAGCCCTCGCCCAGGATCTCCGGCAACTCCGGCGCCACCCGGGCCAGCACCCCCGCCCGTTTGGCGGCCAGCGCGGACCGCTGGATCCTCAGCCGCGCCGGGTCGAAGCCCTCGGGGACCGGGCCGCCGGCCGTCAGCGCCGAGAGCAGCGCGTCCTGCCGAGCGGCCAACCGGCGCCGGGCGGCGTCGAGTTCCTCCGGCTCCCGGGGCTCAGCCATGACGCACCCCGGAGACCACCTCGCGGATCGCGGCCAGTTCGCCGGCGAACTCCGCCGGCGGCCCGAACGCCTCGTCCCGCTCCAGCAGCACCCCCGGCGGCTCCGTTCTGGCGCACAGTTCGCCGAGCACGTCGAGCACCGCGGGCGGAACCGGGTGCGCGTGACTGTCGTGCCAGACGCCGTCCCGCTCGACGCCACCGGCCACGTGCACGTAGGCCAGCGCGTCGAGCGGGACGGCGTCCAGCGCGGAGGCCGGGTCCTCCCCGCGGTTGACCTTGTTGGTGTACAGATTCGCGACGTCGATCAGCAGCCCGACCCCCGTACGGTCCACCAATTCCGTCAGGAACTGTCCCTCAGTCAACTCGTCACCCGGCCAGCTGAAGAGCGCCGCGATGTTCTCCAGCGCCAGTGGTACGGGCAACGCGTCCTGTGCGATCCGCACGTTCTCGCACAGCACGCGCAGCCCGTCTCGGGTCCGCGGCACGGGCAGCAGGTGCCCCGCCTCGACGGCCGGCGTGTCGGTCAGCACGCCGCCCGCCCGGACGAAGGCGATGTGCTCGGTGACCAGCGGAGCGTTGAGCGTCTCCGCCACCCACGCGAGCGACACCAGCCGGTGGGGCGAGGGCCGCTCGGCGCCCCCGAGCCCGAGCGACACCCCGTGCGGTACCACCGTCATGCCGCGCCCGATGAGCCTGAGCAGGCTCTCCGGCAGGTGGTCGGGGCAGATGTTCTCCGCGACCACCTCGACCCAGTCGATTCCGGGCAACTCCTCGACGACGGCCGCTATCTCGGGCCGCCAGCCGATTCCCATTCCCAGTCGTGGCACGTTCTCCCCCTCACGACCTCGGCCGCCGGAACCGTACTTCGTGGCAGAGTTGTCTCCGGCCCCGGGGTTCGGGAATCCCTTTGGACGATGTTCAGAGCTAGATCTGAGGTTTGGGCTCGGATTCGGGCCCGAATGTGAGACAAGGGGCGAGATGAGACTGACGGGTGTCTCGCGTCGCTACGGCCGGCGCGCGCCATGGGTGCTGCGCGGCGTGGACCTGGAACTGCGCCCCGGCGCACTCACCCGGATCGAGGGCGGCAACGGCTCGGGCAAGTCCACGCTGCTGCGCCTCGTCGCCGGCCTCGACGTGCCGAGCCGGGGCCGGATCACCGGCCGGCCGCGCCGGGTCGGGTACGTGCCTGAGCGGTTCCCCGCCGCGCTGCCGCTGACCGCGCGCGGCTACCTCACCCACCTCGGCCGGGTGCACGGCCTCCCCGGGCGGCGCGCGGCCGAGGAGGGCGAGCGCTGGCTCGCGCTGCTCGGCGCCGCTGAGCACGCCGACACGCCCATGAGCGAGCTCTCCAAGGGGAGTTGCCAGAAGGTGGCGGCCGCCCAGGCGCTGCTCGCGGAGCCCGGGCTGCTGGTGCTCGACGAGGCGTGGACCGGCCTCGACCAGCAGGCCCGTGGAACCCTGGACGCGGCCGTCGAGGACCGGCTCACGGCCGGCACCACGGTGGTATTCGTCGACCACGACCCGGCGCGGCTCGCCCACGTCGACGGCGTGGCCCTGCGGGTCGAGGCCGGCCGGCTCACGGCGGCCGGGCGGCCCGTGGCCACGGTGGTCGTCGAGGCGGAGGGGCCGCCCGACGCTCCGGCGCCGCCGGGCGCCGAGCGGCTTTCGGACGGCGCGATCAGGCTCACCGCCCCCGCCACGGACTCGGACGCGCTGCTGCGGGCCCTGCTCACCGCGGAGCCCGCCTGGCACATCAGGGCGGTGCGCACCCGCCCATGACCGTGCTGCTCGCTCTCGTCCGCTACCGCCTGGCGCTGGTGTTGCGCTCCCACCGCTGGCTGCCGCCGCTGTTGCTCCACGCCATGCTGCTGTTCGTCGGCGTGCGGGCCGACGAGCCCGTGCTCGACTCGCTCGGCCTCGCCGCCGCGGCCGCCCTGCCGACGGCGGCCTGGCTGGTGCGGGTCGCTACGGCCGCCGAGCCGCCGGCCGCCCGCGCCTGCGCGGTGGCCGCCGCGGGCCGGGCCCGGGTCCGGCTGGCCACGGTCCTGACGGCGCTCGTGCTGTCGTCGGTGATCGCCGCCGCCGGCACGGTCGTGGTGCTGCTGATCAGCGACGCCCACGGGGCCGACCGCCGTACCCCGATCCCGCTCGCCGCCGCCGCGGCGGCCGGCGCCGCGGCGATGTTGACCTGCGTGCTGCTCGGCACGGCACTCGGCGTTCTGTGCAACCGGCCGCTGCTGCGCAGCCCGGCCTGGTCGATCCCGGTCACCGCGTTCGCGGCCATCGCCCTGCTGGTGGGCGGCGCCTCGCCGGCCAACGCGGCGGTGAGCACGCTGATCGACGGCTCCCAACAGGGTGCGGCGGACTGGCCGTTGCTCCCGTTGATCGCTGCCGCACTCCTGACGGCGGCCGCGACGGCCCTCGCCTGCGCCACCCGCCGCCCGGACTGACCGCCCCCGCCCTCTCGTTACGCGCTCGGCGTCGGCCGCCGGGACCGGCGCGGCGCGGCCGCCGTGTCGGCCTGCGGCCGTGCCGCGCCCACCCACCCGCCCCTGGGGGCACCTCCCAGCGTTAGCTGGGGGAGGGCGGCCTCGCGCGGCGGGGGCCGTGTGGCC